>SCQZ01000322.1 GCA_004299665.1 Jatrophihabitans sp. | reverse complement strand
GCCGGGGCGGCGCAGCCGCAGGGCTCCGGCGAACCGGCCGGTCCGCGTGTCGACGATGCTCAGCGCCCCGGTCGGCCCGACCAGCCAGTCCAGCCCGGCCCGGCGCGTCGCGGCCTCGACGGCGGGGCGGGCGGGTTCGCGTCCGGTGAAGCCGTTCGCCACCGTGACCGGGTCGCTCTCCTGCTCGAAGAAGGGCTCGGCGTCGACCGGTTGCGTCAGCCGCAGCGTCACCACGCCGTCGGTGAGCCCGCCGTCCGGCAGCGGCGGGAACGCCGGTTCGACCCGCCCCGGCGGATCGTCCGGGAGCCGCGCGAAGCGGGCCAGGTCGCCGCGGTGCTCCGGGACGCGGCCCGTCCCGCCGCTGGTGATGCCGTTGCGGGAGATGCCCTCGAACCGGAACCCCGCCCGCAACGCCGTGCCGGCAGACGCCAGGTTGCGCACGTCGCAGCACAGCCGGATCCGGCGCAGACTGCGGGCGAACCCCCACCGCGCCAGCACGATGCTCGCCTCGGCCGCGTAGCCGCTGCCCTGCGCGTCGGTGGCGATCCAGTACCCGATCTCGGGGTCGTCGCTGAGGCGGACGGTGGCCGAGCCGACGAGGCGTCCGGTGTCGGTTTCGGCGACGGCGCACTCGAGCGCGGTTCCGTCGGCGCGGGACACCGCGAACCGCGCGAGCGCCTGCTCCGCGTCCTCGGGCAGGTAGGGGTGCGGCAGCGCCAGGAACTCGTGCATGCGCCCGTCCTGCAAGATCGCGCAGACGCGGTCGCCGTCCGATTGCTGCCAGGGCCGCAATGTCAGTCGCGGGCCCGTCAGCACGACGTCGGCCAGCGACGGGTCGCCGGGGATCACGTGCGCCAGCGTGCCAGAGACCGGCGACAGCCCCCGCTGCCCTGGGGCGCGGGCCCGTCGCGCGGGTGAGCGGGGCCGGTCACCACGTACCATGGCCGCCGTGGTTCTCGCCAAGCTGCTGCGCGCCGGTGAAGGCAAGCAGGTCCGCCGTCTCGCGGCCGTCGCCGCCCACATCGAGACGCTGGAGGACGACTACGTCGACCTCACCGACGCCGAACTGCGCGCGCTGACCGACACCTTCAAGGAGCGCTACGGCGACGGCGAGACACTCGACGACCTGCTGCCCGAGGCGTTCGCGGTGGTGCGCGAGGCCGCGCGCCGCACGCTGGGCCAGTTCCACTACAAGGTGCAGCTCATGGGCGGCGGGGCGATGCACCTGGGCAGCATCGCCGAGATGAAGACCGGTGAGGGCAAGACCCTGGTCTCCACGCTGCCCGCCTACCTCAACGCGCTGACCGGCGACGGCGTCCACGTCGTCACCACCAACGACTACCTGGCCAGCCGGGACGCCGACTGGATGGGACGCGTCCACCGGTTCCTGGGCCTGACCGTCGGCAAGATCCTCAACGACCTGCCGCCCGAGCGGCGCCGTGCCGCGTATGCCTGCGACATCACCTACGGCACGAACAACGAGTTCGGCTTCGACTACCTGCGCGACAACATGGCCTGGAGCCTCGAGGACCGGGTGCAGCGCGGCCACAACTTCGCCATCGTCGACGAGGTCGACTCGATCCTGATCGACGAGGCCCGTACCCCGTTGATCATCTCAGGACCGGCCGAGGAGAACCAGCGCTGGTACCTCGAGTTCGCGCGCATCGCCCCGCGCCTCAAGCGCGACGTGCACTACGAGGTCGAGGAGGGCAAGCGCACGGTCGCCGTCACGGAGGAGGGCGTACAGGTCGTCGAGGACCAGCTCGGCATCGAGAACCTCTACGAGGCGGCGAACACCCCGCTGGTCGGCTACCTGAACAACTCGCTGAAGGCCAAGGAGCTGTTCAAGCGCGACAAGGACTACATCGTCCAGGACGGTGAGGTGCTCATCGTCGACGAGTTCACCGGTCGCGTGCTGCACGGCCGGCGCTACAACGAGGGCATGCACCAGGCCATCGAGGCCAAGGAGGGGGTGCAGATCCAGCAGGAGAACCAGACCCTGGCCACGATCACGCTGCAGAACTACTTCCGCCTCTACGACAAGCTCGCCGGGATGACCGGTACCGCGCAGACCGAGGCGAACGAACTGCACCAGACCTACAAGCTGGGTGTCGTCCCGATCCCGACGAACATGCCGATGATCCGGGCGGACAAGACCGACCTCATCTACAAGACCGAGGACGCCAAGTTCGCGGCCGTCATTGACGACATCGCCGAGCGTCACGAGAAGGGCCAGCCGGTGCTGGTCGGCACCGCGAGCGTGGCCAAGTCCGAGCGGCTCGCTCAGTTGCTGCTGCGCCGGGGCATCCCGCACGAGGTGCTCAACGCCAAGCAGCACGCGCGGGAGGCGGCGATCATCGCCAACGCCGGCCGCAAGGGCGCGGTCACCATCGCCACCAACATGGCCGGCCGCGGCACCGACATCATGCTCGGCGGCAACCCCGAGTTCGCCGCGGACATGGCGCTGCGTGAACGCGGCGTCACGCCGGACGAGGCGCCGGAGGAGTACGAGGCCGCCTGGCCCGAGGCGCTGGAGAAGTTCAAGGCGGACTGCGCCCGCGAGCACGACGAGGTGGTGCAGATCGGTGGGCTGTACGTGCTGGGCACCGAACGGCACGAGTCGCGGCGCATCGACAACCAGTTGCGCGGGCGCTCCGGCCGCCAGGGCGACCCGGGCGAGTCGCGCTTCTACCTCTCGCTCGGCGACGACCTGATGATCCGCTTCAACGGCGAGCGGGTGCAGGCGATGATGAACTTCCTGAGGCTGCCCGAGGACGTCCCGATCGAGAACCGCACCGTCTCCAAGGCGATCCAGTCCGCCCAGACCCAGGTCGAGCAGCAGAACTTCGAGATCCGCAAGAACGTCCTCAAGTACGACGAGGTGATGAACAAGCAGCGCACCGTCATCTACGAGGAGCGCGGCAAGGTCCTCGAGGGCGCCGACCTGTCCGCGCAGATCCGCCCGATGATCACCGACGTGGTCACCGGCTACATCGAGGCTGCGACCGCCTCGGGCTACGCCGAGGAGTGGGACCTGGACCAGTTGTGGACCTCGCTGAAGACGCTCTACCCGGTCGCGCTGACGGTCGGCGAGGCGATCACCCAGGCGGGTGGGCACAAGAACGACCTCACCCGTGAGTTCCTGCTGGAGGAACTCGTCGCGGACGCCCAGGCCGCCTACGACGCGCGCGAGGAGGACCTCGGTGCCGAGGTGCTGCGCGAGTTGGAGCGCCGAGTGCTACTGACGGTCCTGGACCGCAAGTGGCGCGAGCACCTGTACGAGATGGACTACCTGCAAGAGGGCATCGGGCTGCGGGCGATGGCCCAGCGCGACCCGCTGGTCGAGTACCAGCGGGAGGGTTACGACATGTTCGCCGCGATGATGGACGGCATCCAGGAGGAGTCCGTCGGCTTCCTGTTCAACCTGGAGGTCCAGGTCGAGGCCGACGGCACACCGGAGCCCGCGGCGATCCCGGCGGTCACCGGCGCGAACGGCGCCGAGCCGACGCTGGACCTGGCGATGCTCGAGCACGCGGCCACGCAGCACGAGGAGCGCCGGCCGGTCCTGATGGCCAAGGGTCTCGAACGCGACGAGTCCCCCAAGAAGATGATCTACAGCTCGCCCGAACTCGGCGCCGAGGGTCCGAATGTCCAGGTCGAGGACGCCAAGGCGAGTGCCAACGGCTCGGCGACGGCCCGCCGCCAGGCCGCCGCCAAGGCGAACCCGAACCGCGGCAGCCGCGGCAACAAGCCGTCCGCGAAGGGCAAGAAGAAGCGCTGAACCGCCGCGCGCGGCCTGCCGGGGCCTCGCACCGGCCGGCGCCGTCTCATCCGACCTGCAGGCGGGTGCACCGCCACTGGCCACCGCGGGCCTCCAGGCGCAGTGCCACGGCCCGCACCCGCCGGCCCGTCTGCAACGTCGCGCAGATCTCCGCGACGCCTGCGGCGGGCTCGCTCGCGTGGACGCTGCGCACGGCGGCGGCGTGCGCCCAGTGCGGGCGCCGGCGGCGCTGGGCCCGATCGAAGTCCTCCCGCAGCCCCGCCGCGACGGCGGGGCTGAGCAGCGCCGTGATCTGCTGCAGCGGGCGCCGGCCCGCCGCGCTCTCCAGGACGCCGAGCAGCAATCGATGGGACCAGCGGGCGGGGTCGGGCAGCGTGGACCGCGCGGGTGCCTGCTCGGGGGGCGGCGTGGGGCGCTTGCGTTCGCGTCCGAACGGCAGCCGGCGGTCGTGCGGGCCGACCAGGCGCAGCCCGATCTCGTCGTCGAACGGCGGTTCGCGCCGCGGTGCGGGGCGCAGCGCGAACACCTGCGCGCGGGCCGTCGCCGCGGCGGTCACCGGGCGTCCTGCGGGTGCGCCAGCACCTGTCCGGGGTGGATCAGGCCCGGGTCGGCGCCGATGACCGTGCGGTTGGCCTCGTACCAGCGGGGCCAGGCGGCGGCGACCTGCGCCGCGCCGGGCGAACCGGGCAGGTGGGCCGCCGCGATCGTCCACAGCGAGTCGCCCACGACGACCGTCACCGGGGCCGGCCCGCTCGGAGCAGCGGCGTCCGGAGCCGGGGTGTCCGGAGCCGGGGTGCCCCGTGCCGGGGTGTCCCGTGCCGGCGTCACCGGCAGCGTGGGGGCAGCCGCGGCGGTCGGGCCCGCCGTTCCCGTGGCCGCCGGACTCGTGATCGCGGTGGCCGTGACCGGCAGCGTCGGGGCGGGGACCGGTGGCGGCGCGCTCGCTGCGGCGGCGACCGGGGCGAGCACGACGCCCAGCCCCGCCGCGCCCGCCGCAAGCCGGTACAGGGCCGGCGGCAACGTCCCGCGGGCGACGCGGCCGGCCACCGCGCCGACCGCCCCGGGCAGCGTGGCGGCCAGCGCAGCGGACAGCCCCAGCGCCGTCCAAGCCGCCACCGCGCCGAGGGCGGCCTGCGCCAGCGCCGCGACCACGGCGTCCGGGCCGGCGGCCGCGAGCCAGTCCTGCGGATCGCGCAGGCGCACGCCCACCGTCGCGATCGACGGGGCGCACCATTGCGCCGTGACCAGGGCGATGCCGAGGAGTGCAGAGAGCCGCTTCATGCCGTAAGCCTTCGTTTGAATGCGTTCGCTTACGTATGGATTAGTCAAGAAGGCTCGGCAAGTCAAGCGGAGCGTCCGTGGCTGTGGACGATCGCGGGCGCACCGCGGACCCGGCGCGCGCCCGCGGCGCGTACCGCAGGCGCGGCGGTGACGGACCGTTCGGGGGACTCGGCGGACCGGTGGGCTCAGTCGGACTCGGCGGGGCGCAACCGGGCGCTCCAGCGCTCCTCGATACGCCCGTAGCGCCACACCAGCAGCGCGATCAGCCACGAGGCGACGAACAGCCCCACGATGCCGTAACCGGCGTAGTCGAGGCTGATGTTGCCGATCGCGGCCAGCGGGCCGCTGGTGATGTGCGCCTGGTCGGTGAGCACACCGACCAGTTCGATCGTCCCGATGATCAGCGCGACGGCGACGGAGATCGCCGTGATGGTGATGTTGTAGAACACCTTGCGCACCGGCCTGGCGAAGGCCCAGCCGTACGCGGCGTTCATGAAGACGCCGTCGACGGTGTCCATCAGGCACATGCCGGCGGCGAACAGCACCGGCAGCACCAAGATGGCGTAGAAGGGCAGGTTGAACGCGGCGGCGCCGCCGGCGAGCACGAGCAGCCCCACCTCGGTCGCGGTGTCGAAGCCGAGCCCGAACAGGACGCCGACCGGGTAGATGTGCCAGGGCTTGCGCACCGACTTGGTCAGGCCGGACAGGAACCGGTTCATGAAGCCGCGCTTGTTCAGGTGCTCCTCGAGTTCGGCCTCGTCGAAGGCCCCGGTGCGCATCCGGCGGAAGATCCGCACGATGCCCACCAGCACCGCCAGGTTCAGCAGCCCGAGGATCCACAGGAAGGCCCCGGATACCGACGCGCCCATCACCCCGGTGACCGAGTGCAGCGCGGAGCCTCCCGTCTCGACCTGCCCGGCCAGGGCCTTGACGCCGGCCGCGAGCAGGAAGGCCAGCCCGAAGACGATGGTGGAGTGGCCGAGGGAGAACCAGAAGCCCACCGACAGCGGCTGCCGCTCCCGCGCCCGTCCGGTCGCCTCACGGTCGTTGTTGTCGGCCATCAGCTTGCGCGTGGCGTTGTCCACCGCGGCGATGTGATCGGCGTCGAAGGCGTGGCGCAGG
>SCQZ01000033.1 GCA_004299665.1 Jatrophihabitans sp. | reverse complement strand
GGCTGAGCAGTTGGTGCACGCCCGACGCGGCCAGCACCCCCAGCAGCGGCTCCACCGAGCCGACCACCTGGCAGCGGACGTGGTTGTCGTGCACGATCACCGCGATGACGCCCGGGATCCGCGTCAGGTCCGGTGGTGTCGTGTCGAAGGTGGCCTCCACCGACAGTGCGGACAGGTGACGCAACTGCGCCAGCGTCCCGATCTCGACGAGTGCACCGGCGCGCAGGATCGCGACCCGGTCGCTGAGTGCCTCGACCTCGCTGAGGATGTGGGAGGACAGGAACACCGCCTGGCCGCGCGCCCGGGCCTCGCCGACGCATTCCCGGAAGGTCTGCTCCATCAACGGGTCAAGACCGGTCGTGGGTTCGTCGAGGATCAGCAGATCGGCCCGTGAACCGAGCGCCGCGATCAGCAGGACCTTCTGCCGGTTGCCCTTCGAGTAGGCCCGGACCTTCTTCGACGGGTCGAGTTGGAACCGCTCGATCAGTTCGTCGCGGTACGCCACGTCGGTGTATCCCTGGACCCGCCCGAGCAGGTGCAGCGTCTGGGAGCCGGTCAGCCCCGGCCACAGGTTCGCCTCACCCGGCACGTAGGCCAACCGCCGGTGCGCCTGCGCCGGGTGAGCCTGGGCGTCCACGCCGAAGATCTCGGCGCGGCCGGCCGTGGCGCGCACGAACCCGAGCAGGCAGCGGATCGTCGTGGTCTTCCCGGCGCCGTTGGGACCCAGGTAGCCGAGCACCTCCCCGTCGGCGACCTCGAGGTCGAGCGGGCGTAACGCCGCCGTGGCTCCGAACGACTTGGCCAGCCCCGTTGTCCGGATCGCAGCAACCATGACCGCCCTCCCCTGCCGAGATCTTCGACGGGTCGGGCTGACCGTGGCCAGGGGCCAATGACGCGCCGATCGCGGGAGCTAGGTCCCGGACCGATGCCGGGACGCAAGGACTTGGCTGGAGGGTGGCCAGGGGCGGGATCGAACCGCCGACCTACCGCTTTTCAGGCGGTCGCTCGTACCAGCTGAGCTACCTGGCCGGTGCCGCGGCCCGCGGGCGGCGACCGGGCGAGTGTATCGGACCGTCGTCCCCCACTTTTCCCCTCCGGCGTCCGGCCGATGACGTGCCCCCCGGACGGGGCAGGGGAAAAGTCGACGGGGCGGTGGCGACCCCGACCGGACTTGAACCGGCGACCTCCGCCGTGACAGGGCGGCGCTCTAACCAACTGAGCTACGGGGCCTTGATGGTGTGCTGCGTGCGTGCCCCCAACGGGATTCGAACCCGTGCTACCGCCTTGAAAGGGCGGCGTCCTGGGCCTCTAGACGATGAGGGCGGATGGAACCGCATCATGCTAGCGCCCCGCCAGGAGCGCCCTTCAGCATAGGCGACGCCGTCGACGGCGCCCAAATTCCCGCGTCAGGTCAGGGGGCGCATACCGAGCAGGCGCAGTCCGGTGTCGTCGTGCAGGATCGCCGTGATCCAGCCGCCCTCGCCGCCGTGCCGGAGCAGGTCGGCGACCACGGGGGCCAGTTCGACGGGCGCGAAGCGCCGGTGCTCCCAGTCCGTCCGGGCCCGGTGCCCGGCCTGCGCGAGGGAGAGCATCGAGTGGCCCTCGGCGAGGCTGGCCCGTGCTGCCGCGAGCCGGCCGATGACCTCGTCCATGGCGGCGACCAGGGCGCGATTGCCGTCGCACCAACTGGCGACCAGGTCCGGCCGGGTCCGCGCGACGCGCGAGCCGGAGCGGTACGAACCGGACGCGAGCGACAGACCCAGCGGTCCGCCGTCCAGTCCGGTCAGCGCCAGCGCCTCGGCAAGTACGTGCGGCAGGCCGATGACGCGGGCCACGGCGGCATCCTGCTCGGCCCCGGTCGTGGGGACGGGCTTGGCCCCGAGGTCACAGACGAGTTCGGCCACCGCCAGCCAGGCGTCCAGGTCGGTGTCGGGTTCGAGGGTGAGCGTCCACGGCGCGTCCCGGAACAGCAACGGGTCGGTGGCCGCCCAGCCGCTCTCCTCCGTGCCGGCCAGGGGGTGGCCGCCGACGAAGCGCGCGCCCGGCACGATCTGCCGCACGGCCCGCAGCACCGGAACCTTCAGCGTGCCGACGTCGGTCAGGACGGCTCGCTGCGGCAGGTGCGGTGCCAGCGAGCGCAGCGCGTCGGGCACCTGCGGTAGCGGCATCGCCAGCACGACCAGGTCCGCTCCGTGGACGGCGGCGCCGTCCGTTGGCGCGACGGGGAAGCCGGCCGCGCTGGCGGCGGCCGCCGTTGCCGTGTCGATGTCGTAGCCGACGACGTCGCAGCCGGCCTGGCGGATCGCGTGCATCAGCGAGCCACCGATGAGCCCGAGGCCCAGGACCGCGACGCGGCCGAACGAGGCGGTCACGGCGGCAACGCTAATGCCAGGCGGTGAATACCTTTCCGCCGGTGCACCCGCCATGCCAGGATCGACGTTCAGGCATGCCGCAGCGGGAGGTGGGAGCCGATGGCACAGCAGGGTTTCGCGGTCGCGGCGTTCCGCGACGGCGGCCAGTGGCGGGTCGAGGTGCTGCCGCCGGCGGTGCTCGGCGACCTGAGCCTGCTGGTGAGCGCGCTGCGCTCGCAGCCGCCCGAGGGTGGGCCGTTCGTCGTGGCGAACGTGCGCCACGAGTTCTTCGTCGTGGCGCGCCAGGACGGCGGCCGCATCTCGTTGTTGCTTTCGGACATGACCGCCGCTGTCGAGTTCCCGCTCGCCGAGCAAGTCCTGACGCGTCTGGGGGAGGAGCCGCCGTCCGACGACGAGTTGGATGAGGTATGGCCCATCGGGGACCTCGACCTGTTCACCGACCTCGGACTTGCCGAGGACGAGATGGAGGAGATCCTGGACGACATGGACGCCTTTCCCGAGGAGATGCTCGAGGACATCGCCGAACGGCTCGGGTTGGAGGACGAGTACAGCCAGGCCGTCGCATCGGCGGGGGTGAATCGGTGAGCAGCTTCGCGGTGGTGCTGGCACGGGCCGGCGGGCGCTGGCGCGCCGAGGAGGTCTCGCTGGACGAGTGCGAGAGCCTCGCCGACCTCGCGGAGGTCGCGCTTGACGTGCCCGGCGAACTGCGGCTGCTGATGATCGAACAGGACGACGAGTACGCCGCGATCGTCCGTCCGGGCGGGGACGAGGAACCGATCGCGTTCCTGTCCGACGGGCATGCCGCCGACAACTACCCCCTCGCCGCGATCATCGCCGAGGAACTGACCGAGATCGGCGAGGACGCGCTGTCCGGGGACGAGGACGCGCCGCCGGCTCACGACAGCGCGCCGTTCGGCGACCCGGAGATCGTCGAGGACCTGGGAACCTCCGCGGCCGACCTGCTGGCCATGTGCGCGCACGAGGGGACCTTGCCGGTGGACCTGCTCGTCCACGTCTGCGAGAAGGCCGGCTGCGGCGAGATCTTCGACGGCGTGCGCCTCTGACGAGCGGCTCCCGACCGGTGGACGACGCAGCGGCGATGGCGGCCGCGCTGGAACAGGCACGCCAGGCCCTTGCCGGCCCTGACGTGCCGGTCGGGGCCGTGGTGCTCGACGCGTCCGGCTCGGTCATCGCGGGAGGGCACAACGAGCGCGAGGCCGGCGGTGACCCTACCGCCCACGCCGAGATCCTGGCGCTGCGCCGGGCCGCGGCGGTGACGCGTTCCTGGCGCCTGGACGGGTGCACCCTGGTCGTCACGCTCGAGCCGTGCACGATGTGCGCCGGGGCGCTGGTCCTGGCCCGGGTCGCGCGGCTGGTGTTCGGGGCCTGGGACCCCAAGGCGGGAGCGGTCGGCTCGCTGTGGGACGTGGTGCGGGATCGGCGCCTGAACCACCGCCCCGAGGTGTGCGGCGGTGTCCTGGAACCGGAGTGCGCGGCGCTGCTGGCCGCCTTCTTCGCCGGGCGACGGTGAGGGGATCGGCGAAGAAACGCATACTTCGCTCACTGCTTGCCGAGGTGCCCCTTTCGTCACGGACGCGTACGGTCGGTGCGTCGCGCGAAGGAGCCACCATGCCCGGACCCACCCACCAGAAACGGGGTAAGCGTGAGCGGGCCGAGGTGGCGCGACGGACGCTGCCGGCGGCCCCCGCGAGCGGTGTGCCGGCGGCGCCGGTTGCGGTGGCGGGGCTGGGCCGGCCGCGCACCGCGGGCGCCGAGCCTGCCGCATCCGCGACCATGCTGCGGCGCACGAGCGTCGCGAAGTTGCGCGAGGTCCACGAGGCGGCGATCCGCAACGCCGCGGGCGCCGGTCCCGCCGGGTACGGACGACGGAC
>SCQZ01000321.1 GCA_004299665.1 Jatrophihabitans sp. | reverse complement strand
GGAGGCCCTCACCGGCATTGCGCGGCGCCGCCGGGACGCCGCGGACGGAACGACCTGGGACCCGCGCCGGCCGCTGCTCGAGGGTCGCTGACCGCGTCAGCGGTACTGGTGCTTGCGACGCTGCCGGTCCCAGATCATGACCACCAGGATCCCCACCGCGATGCCGATCAGCCAGATCGCTCCGGCGAAGTTGTACTGCGTCGAGGTGATCATCAGCAGCAGCAACGCCATGACCACGAAGCCGCCGCCGCCGGCGGCGCGACCCCACTCGGCGTGCCAGCCCCACATCTCGGGATGCTCGCCCGGATGATCGCGCCGGTAGTCGTCCGGCAGGGACAGATCGGCTTTCTCGCTGTGCGCGTTGAGGGCCACCGAGCGCTCCTGTCCGGTCCGTTTGCCGTGCGAGGGACGCCCCCATTCTGGCATTAGGGTCGGGCCATGCGCATCACCGGCCTCGGCCACGCCAGCGTGTTCCTCGAGACCGCCGCAGGCACCATCCTCACCGACCCGTGGGTGAACCCGGCCTATTTCGGCTCCTGGTTCCCGTTCCCGGACAACGCGCAACTGGACTGGGAGCGGTACGGCCGGGCCGACTACCTGTTCGTTTCGCACCTGCACCGCGACCACTTCGACCCGGAACACCTCAAGAGGTCCGTCTCGAAGCGCGCCACCGTGCTGCTGCCGGACTTCCCGACCTCCGAGCTCGAGGACGCCCTGCGCGACTGCGGCTTCACCTCGTTCCTGAAGCCGGACAGCGGCGACGTCGTCGAGACGGACGGCCTCACGCTGATGATCAAGGCGCTCACCTCGCCGACCGACGGCCCGATCGGCGACTCGGCGCTGTGGGTCTACGACGGCCGGCACCGGGTGCTCAACCAGAACGACGCCCGCCCGTCGGAGCTGTCGGCGTTCACCGAACTCGGCCCCGTCGACGGGTACCTCGTGCAGTTCTCCGGCGCGATCTGGTACCCGATGGTGTACGAACTGCCGGCCCGGGCGAAGCAGGCGCTCGGGCTGGCCAAGCGGGACCGCCAGTTCGACCGGACGCTGCGCTACATCGACGAACTCGGCGCGCGGTTCGTCTTCCCCAGCGCGGGACCGCCGTGCTTCCTCGACGAGGAACTGTGGGGCTTCAACGACATCTTCGGCGACGAGTCGAACATCTTCCCGGACCAGAGCGTGTACCTCGACTGGCTGCGGGAGAAGGGCCACCAGGAGGGCCGGCTGCTCCTGCCGGGCACCGTCGTCGACCTCGCCGAGCCGGGCGCGCCGGAACGGCACCCCTACCCGCCCGCGACGGTGTTCGCCGACAAGGCCGCCTACCTGCGCCGGATGCAGGCCCGGCGGATGCCGGAGGTGGAGGCGGCCAGGGCGACCTGGCCGCACCCCGAGGTGGACGTCCTCGCGTCCCTGACGCAGTGGTTCACGCCGCTGCTGGCCGAGGCCGAGCACATGGCCAAGGGCATCGACGGCGGGATCCGCCTCACCGCCGAGGACGCCGGCCGCGGCGACGTCGACATCCTGATCGACTTCGTGGCGCGCGAGGTCCGGGCGTACGCGGGTGAGAAGGTGCGTTACCGGTTCCGCACCCGGCGGGCGTACCTGGAGAAGCTCGTCGCCGACCATGAGATCGACTGGGTGAACTCGCTGTTCCTGTCCTGCCGGTTCTCCGCGCAGCGCGTCGGGCAGTACAACGAGTTCGTCTACGTGTTCTTCAAGTGCCTGTCCGAGGAACGGCTCAACTACGCCGAGGGATGGTTCGCCGAGCAGAACGCGGCCGAGGCCGCCGAGACCACCGTGCTGCGCGACGAGGACGGCACCGCCTGGGAGATGCAGCGGCGCTGTCCGCACCTGAAGGCCGACCTGTCACGCTTCGGGCACGTCGCGGACGGGGTCCTGACCTGCCAGATGCACGGCTGGAAGTGGCGTCTGTCCGACGGCAGGTGCCTGACGTCGGTGGGCGGCCGGACCCTGCGGTGCGCGCCGGCGGGGCAGCCGGTGCCGGGGGAGCCGATCCCGCCTGTCGATCATCACGACGCCCGCGGCCAGCACGAGATGGAGCACTGACCCCGCCGACGTCACAGGCGCAGTCCGAGTCCGCGTGCGGCGCCCCGCAGCTGGTCGCGGGCGCGCGGGTGGGCGACGTGGTCGATGATCTCGCGCGCCTGCGCGTCGCAGTCGCGGCCCCAGATGGTGGCGACGCCCTGCTCGCTGACGACGAAGCTGTGCTGGAACGACGTGGCAGGTTCGGTGAGGGTCGGGACGACGGTGGAGCTGTCCGACTTCTCGTGCCACGACGGCAGCGCGACGATCGCCTTCCCACCGGGGGAGTGCAGCGCACCGACGATGAAGTCGGTCTGCCCGCCGAACCCGGAGTAGATGCGGCCGTGCACGCGGCTGGCATTGGCCTGGCCGTACAGGTCGAGTTGCAGTGCCGAGTTGATCGACATCAGCAGCGGGTGCCTGGCGATCAGTGCCGGGTCGTTCGTCTTCTCGGTGCGCAGCAGCCGCACCCGGTGGTTGTGGTCGACCCATGACAGCAGCTCGGCGCTGCCGAACAGGAACGAGGCGTTGATGGGCGTGTCGCGATCCAGCGCGCCTGCGCGCTCGAGGTGCAGGACCCCGTCGCTGAACATCTCGGACCAGATCCGCAGGCCCCGGCGGGTCACCAGCGCGCCGAGCGCCGCGTCCGGCACGGCACCGATGCCGAGTTGGAGGGTGGCGCCGTCGGGCACCAGGTCGGCCACGTGCCCGCCGATGCGTTGCGACACCTCGTCGGGCTCGCGGGCCGCGGGCGTCGGCAGCGGCGCGTCGGTCTCGACGGCGTAGTCGACCTCGTCGGTCGTCAGCACGCCGTCCCCGAAGGTGTAGGGCATGTGCGGGTCGAGTTGGGCGATCACCAGGCCACCGCGCTGACGCACCGACTCGATCGCCGCCGGAAGGATGTTCACCTCGGTGCCGAGGGAGACGGTGCCGTCGTGCGGCAGCGACGTGTGGACCACGACGATGTCCGGCGCGAGCGGACCGTCCAGCAGGTACGGGACGAGGGACAGCCGGCTCGGGAAGTAGCGCAACCCCGGCCGGCCCCGCATGCCCGGTCCCACGAACGGCGTCTCCAGCGTCACGCCGGCCCGGGTCGATATCCCCTCCTGGGCGTTGAGGACGAACAGCCGGTACCGCTCGATCGCCGCGTCCAGCACACTCAGGGCGGCCAGCGGTGTGGCGAAGTTCCCGCCGGCGACGACCCGGGGGATGCCGGGCCGGCGCGCGAGCACGGCCGCCAGACGGGCCTCGGAGACGGTTCGCATGGCACGACAGTCTCGCAGCTCCTGCCCGTCCCGTGGGGCCGGCGGGATTCGAACCCGCACTGAACGGCACCTAAAGCCGTCGCCTCTGCCGTTGGGCTACGGCCCCGGCGGCAAGCCTAGGGCTTCGACATGCACCCGCGGGGCGCGAGCACCGCGGGTGCATGTCGAAGCGGTAGCTCAGTCCAGGCCGAGGTCGCGGCGCAGCTTGGCGACGTGGCCGGTGGCCTTCACGTTGTACTGCGCATGCTCGATGCGGCCGTCCTCGCCGACGACGAAGGTCGAGCGGATGACGCCGGTGACCTTCTTGCCGTACATGGTCTTCTCGCCGTACGCGCCGTACGCCTGCAGCACCGACCGGTCCGGATCGGACAGCAGCGGGAAGGTCAGGGCGTCGCGCTCCCGGAACCGGGCGAGCTTGTCGGGCCGGTCCGGGGAGATCCCGAGCACGGCGTAGCCCGCCGCCGCGAGCGATGCCAGGGAGTCGCGGAAGTCGCAGGCCTGCTTCGTGCATCCCGGCGTCATGGCCGCCGGGTAGAAGTACACGATCACCTTGCGGCCGCGCAGGTCGGCCAGCGAGACGGGCCTGCCGTCGGCGTCGGGAAGCGTGAACGCGGGCGCGTCGTCGCCCGGAGCGAGTCGGGTCACGCTCGCTAGGCTATCGATGACCCCCCAGGAAGGAGCGTGGAGCGTGCCCGATCGCACCGCGGACCAGATCCAGGGCGACATCGTCGCCGCCCGTGCCGCGCTCGCCCGGACGGTGGACGAGTTGGCCTACCGCACCAGTCCCAAGCGCGTCCTGGGCAGGACGAAGCAGTCGCTGCGCGAGAAGGCCCGGACACCTCAGGGGCAGGCCGTGATCGCCGGCGCGTCGGCGCTGTTGCTGGTGGTCCTGGTGCGCCGCTTCCGCAAGCGCTGAGGTGACGACCGCGGTCCTGCTCATCTCGTGCCCGGACCGGCCCGGGTTGGTGCACGCGGTGGCCGAGTTCGTGCTCCGGCAGGACGGCAACATCCTGCACGCCGAGCAGCACACGGACCGCGAGGCGGGGGTGTTCTTCCAGCGCGTCGAGTTCGAGGTCCCGGAGACCGATCGGGACCGGATCGCCGCGGCGTTCGCGGGGGTGGCGCGGCGTTTCGGCATGGACGTCCGGGTCCGGCTGCGCGACGAGCGCCCGCGGATCGCGCTGCTCGCCTCCCGCGCACCGCACTGCCTGGCCGACCTGCTCGCACGGTGGCGCAGCGGGGAACTGTCCGCGCAGGTCGTCGCCGTGGTCAGCAACCATCCGGACCACCGCGCGCTCGCCGAGTTCAGTGGCGTGCCGTTCCACCACCTGCCGGTGCCGCCCGGGGCGCGCGAGCAGCAGGAGCGGGAGCTGGTCGACCTGCTCGCCGGTTACCAGGTCGAGCTCGTCGTCCTGGCCCGCTACATGCAGATCCTGGGCCCGACGGTCCTGGACGCCTACCCGCGGCGGATCATCAACATCCACCACTCGTTCCTGCCCGCGTTCGTGGGGGCGCGGCCGTACCACCAGGCCCAGCAGCGCGGGGTGAAGCTGATCGGCGCAACCGCCCACTACGCCACCGCGGACCTGGACGAGGGGCCGATCATCGCCCAGGACGTCACGCCGGTGAGCCACCGCGACTCGGTGGCCGACCTGGTCCGCAAGGGCCGGGACCTGGAGACCGTGGTGCTCGCCGAGGCGGTGCGCGCCCACGTCGAGCACCGGACCCTCGTCTTCGGCAACAAGACCATCGTGTTCGGGTGACGGCGCGGGTGCCCGGCGGCGTCACCGGATCGCGTGCGACCGGACCGGCGTCCCGGCCGATTCGGTGCCCTGATCCGGCGGTCGTTACGCTCCTACCGTTGCCCATCGCACAGCGAGGAGCCCCGTGGCATTCCGCCTGACCCCGCGCGACACCGCCTTCTACGAGATGTTCACCGAGGCCGGACGCAACGTCGGTGCCGCCGCCGACGTGCTGGCCGGGCTGCTGGACCCCAACGCCAATCGCTCCGCGATCGCCAAGCAGTTGCGCGAACGCGAGCACGCCGGCGACCAGGTGACCCACCAGATCATGCGCCAGCTGAACACCAGCTTCGTCACGCCGTTCGACCGCGAGGACATCTACCGCCTCGCGTCCGCGCTGGACGACGTCATCGACGCGATGGAGGCCGCCGCCGACTTCGTCGTCCTCGCCGACGTCGGCAAGCTGCCGGCGTTGATGGGCGACCAGATCACCCTGCTGGTCAAGTCGGCGCACGAGACGGCCGACGCGATGGCGCGGCTGCGCACGTTGCGCGACCTGGAGCCGTACTGGATCGAGGTCAACCGCCTGGAGAACGAGGCGGACCGCGTATACCGCAAGCTGCTGTCCAAGCTGTTCAGCGGGGACTACGACGCGCTCACGATGGTCAAGCTGCGCGAGGTCGCCGACGGGCTCGAGGAGGCCGCCGACGCCCTCGAGCACGTCGCGCACGCCGTCGAGACGATCGCGGTCAAGGAGTCCTGAGCCGGCATGGGTTCCACCGCACTGGTGGTGGTCATCGTCGTCGTCGCGCTGGGCTTCGACTACACGAACGGCTTCCACGACTCGGCGAACGCGATCGCGACGTCGGTGTCCACGAAGGCGCTGACGCCGCGGGTCGCGCTGGCGATGGCGGCGGTCGCGAACGTCGTCGGCGCGCTCATCTCGACCAAGGTCGCCAGCACGGTCGGCAAGGGCATCATCGAGACCCCCACGTCGGGGACCTCGGGGCTGGTCGTGGTGCTCGCCGCGCTGATCGGCGCGATCGTCTGGAACCTGGGCACCTGGTACTTCGGCCTGCCGTCCTCGTCGTCGCACGCGCTCATCGGCGGCCTGATCGGCGCGGCGCTCGCGGCCGCCGAACAGGTCAAGTGGGCCGGCGTCCTCGACAAGGTCGTGGTCCCGATGGTCGTCTCGCCCCTGGTCGGCTTCGCCTTCAGCTACCTGTTCATGCTGGCGCTCATGTGGGTGTTCCGCCGGGTCAGCGCGGTCCGGGCCACCCGCGGCTTCCGCTGGGCGCAGATCGCCTCGGCGGCCACGATGGCCTTCGGCCACGGCACGCAGGACGCGCAGAAGACGATGGGCGTGATCACCTTGACGCTCGTCGTCTCGGGCCACGTCTCGCCGAGCGAGGGTGTGCCCGACTGGGTGATCTTCGCGTCGGCGGCGGCGATCTCGCTGGGTACCTACTCCGGCGGCTGGCGCATCATGCGCACGATGGGCCGGCGGATCTTCTCCCTCACTCCGGCGAGCGGCTTCGCGGCGCAGACCGTGGCGAGCGGCGTCATGCTCGCGACCGCCCAGTTCGGGCTGCCGGTGTCGACGACGCACGTCATCTCGTCGTCGGTCATGGGCGTCGGCGCGACGCGGCGGTTCTCGGCGGTCCGGTGGGGTGTGGCGGGCAACATCGTGACCGCGTGGGTGCTCACCATCCCGGCCGCCGCCGCGGTCGCCGCCCTGGCGTTCGCACTGCTGCACCCGTTCATGGGCTGAGCCCGGCACGGTGGGCGGCAAACCGGACCGGATCGCCGGCACGCAGTTGTGCGGCGCGGTCGAGGTCCGCGTCGACGACCACGGCGACCACCGGGTAGCCACCGGTCACCGGGGCGTCCGGGCCGAGCAGGATCGGGCGCCCGTCCGGCGGCACCTGCAGCGCCCCCGGCAGGGTCGGCTCGCTGGGCAACTCGCCCGGCACCGCGCGCTCCAGCCGCGGCCCCTGCAGCCGGATGCCGATCCGGTCGGACTCGCTGCGCACCCGCCACGCGACGTTCGTGAGCGTCACCAGCGCCGCCGCGGTGAACCAGTCCTGCCGCGGCCCGAGGACGATCCGCAGGTCGGCGGGGGCCGGCGCCGGCACCACCGCGTCGGTCGGCGGCCCGCCCGGCGCCGCGCCGACCGGGATCCGG
>SCQZ01000320.1 GCA_004299665.1 Jatrophihabitans sp. | reverse complement strand
CCGCGTGGCGAACGCAACGCCCGCGTACGGCCTGCGCCTCGCGCCCTCCGAACTCGCCCGCTGGACGGCGGGGACGGCCGAGGTCGCGACGGATCTGTCCGACCCGCAGCGCATGTCCCCCCGCACCCGGCGCCATGTCGCCGCCGGCCGGTTGGTGCAGCGGCTGGGATATCCGAAGCAGGGCGGACGGCGGCGCTGGCAGCAGGCGGCCGAGCGCTTCTTCGAGTCGTACGACGTGCTGGTGACGCCGGTGCTCGCCGCCGGTGCCGTCCGGGCAGCCGAATGGTCCGGGCGGGGCTGGCTGCGCAACGTGCTCACCAGCGCGGCCTTCGCGCCGTTCACCGGGCCGTGGAACCTCGCGGGCTGGCCCGCGATGGCGGTGCCGGCGGGGCTGGACCGACGCGGCATGCCGCTGTCGGTGCAACTGGTCGCCGCACCCGGCGGGGAGGTCCGGTTGCTCGGGATCGCGGCCCAACTGGAGCGGCTGTGTCCCTGGCCGCGCATCGCCGTGCATACACCCAGGGGTATGCGCTAGACTCATCTCATGACCGATGTCGCCCTGCGTGCCGTTGTGCACATCCCGTTCCAGGACGCGGTTACCCGCGCCCGTGCTGCCCTGGCCGAGGAGGGATTCGGCGTCCTGACCGAGATCGATGTCGCGGCCACGATGAAGGCCAAGCTCGACCTGGACGTCGCCCCCCAGGTCATCCTCGGGGCCTGCAACCCGTCGCTGGCGCACCGCGCGCTCGAGGTAGAGCCGTCGCTCGGGGTGCTGCTGCCGTGCAACGTCGTCGTCCGCACCGAGGACGACGGCGCCACGGTCGTCGAGGCGATCGATCCGGCGGCGATGGTCAGCGCGACCGGCAACCAGGCGCTGGCCCCGGTCGCCGGCGAGGTGCGGGCCAGGCTGGACCGGGTCCTGGACAGCCTGGCCTCGAGTTCCGCCGCTACCCGCTCATGAGCGAACCGAACCCGACCGGCGAGTGCCGGACCGAGAAGGAGACGATGTCCTGATGTGCTCCCCCGCCCGCTGCAACCGCTGCGGCAAGACCACCTGGACCGGCTGCGGTGATCACGCGGCCCAGGTGATGGCCGCCGTTGCCCCCGCCGACCGCTGCGACTGCCCGACGCCGGAGCCCAGTTCCGGTCTGTTCGGGCTGTTCCGGCGATCCCGCGGTCGCTGAGGCCGCCATGGTCGCGCTTCCGACGGAGAACCGGGACGCCATCGTCAAACGGCTGCGTCGCGCCCAGGGGCAGATCGGCGGTGTGCTGCGCATGATCGAGGACGGCCGCGACTGCGAGGAGATCGTCACCCAGTTGGCTGCGGCCAGCCGCGCGCTGGACCGGGCCGGGGTCGCGATCATCGCCAGCGGCCTGCGCCGCTGCCTGGTGGAGGACCCCTCGGGGGTCGACGCCGCCACGCTGGAACGGCTCTTCCTGACGCTCGCGTAAGCCCCGCGCCGAAGAACGCGTCCCGGGGACGACGCCGGCAGGCGTTCCGCTGAGCAGGACGTTCGCGATGGGGCGCCGGTGCCGCCGTGGCACGGTAGGTCCGTGACCGACGCGATCGAGCAGGCAGCGCGGCGGCTGGCCGCGGCGACCGACAGCACGACCCCGTGCGGACCGGTACGCGAGTTGATCGGCGATACCGACATCGCGGCCGCGTACGCCGTCCAGCAACGGCTCACCGAGCAGCGGCTCGCCGGCGGGGCGCGGATCGTCGGGCGCAAGATCGGCCTGACCTCCCCCGCCGTCCAGCAGCAGATCGGCGTGGACCGGCCCGACTTCGGCGTCCTGTTCGACGACATGGACGTCCCCGAGGGCACCGACGTGCCGAGCGAGCGGCTGCTCCAGCCCAAGGCCGAGGCCGAGGTCGCCTTCGTCCTGGACCGTGACCTCGCCGACGGGGACCTCGGCGTCGAGGACGTGCGGGCCGCCTGCGCCTACGCCGTCGCCGCGCTGGAGATCGTCGACAGCCGGGTGCGCGACTGGGACATCCGCATCACCGACACCGTCGCGGACAACGCCTCCAGCGGCCTGTTCGTCCTCGGCACGCGCCAGGTGCCGCTGTCCCGGTTCGAGCCGGCCGAGGTCACCATGACCCTCACCCACAACGGCGCACCGGCCTCGTCGGGCACCGGCCGCGCCTGCCTCGGGGACCCGCTGGCCGCGCTGAGTTGGCTGGCACGCACCGCGCGCGAGTACGGTTCGCCGCTGCGCAAGGGCGACATCGTGCTGTCCGGCGCGCTCGGGCCGATGGTCGCCGTCGCCCCCGGCGACACGGTTGTCGCGGAGATATCGAACCTCGGCCGAGTGTCGGCCACGTTCTCGACGGGAGAATCTGCATGAACTCACCGGTGAAGGTGGCGGTGATCGGTTCCGGCAACATCGGTACCGATCTCATGATCAAGGTGATGCGGCTGTCCGACCGGCTGGAGATGGCCGCGCTCGTCGGCATCGACCCCGGTTCGGACGGCCTCGCGCGGGCCCGGCGCCTCAAGGTCCCCGCGACCTCGGACGGCGTCGACGGTCTGATCGCGATGCCGCACTTCGAGGAGATCGAGATCGTCTTCGACGCGACCTCGGCCAAGGCGCACCTGGCCAACAACGCCGCGCTGCAGCCGCACGGCAAGCGCCTGATCGACCTCACCCCGGCGGCGATCGGGCCGTTCGTCGTCCCGCCGGTCAACCTGGACGAGCACCTGGACGCGCCGAACGTCAACATGGTGACCTGCGGTGGGCAGGCAACCATCCCCGTCGTCGCGGCCGTCTCGCGGGTGACGCCGGTCGCGTACGGCGAGATCGTCGCCTCCATCGCCTCCAGGTCCGCCGGCCCCGGGACCCGTGCCAACATCGACGAGTTCACCGAGACGACGTCGCACGCCATCGAGACGGTCGGCGGCGCGGCACGCGGCAAGGCGATCATCGTCCTGAACCCGGCCGAGCCGCCCCTGATCATGCGCGACACCGTCTTCTGCCTGACCGGCGACGTCGACCCCCGCGCGGTTCGCGAGTCCGTCGAGGCGATGGTCGGCGAGGTCGCCCAGTACGTCCCGGGCTACCGCCTCAAGCAGCAGGTCCAGTTCACGGCCATCGGCGACGACGAGCCGGTGCACACCCTGCTGCCCGCCGGCGCCGAGCGCCCGACGACCAAGATCAGCGTCTTTCTCGAGGTGGAGGGTGCGGCGCACTACCTGCCCGCGTACGCCGGCAACCTCGACATCATGACCTCCGCCGCGCTGCGCGTGGCCGAGCGCCTGTCGGAGCGATCCTTGGTCGGTGCCGCGTGACCACCTCACTTGTGCGCGACCGCCTCTACATCCAGGACGTCACGCTGCGGGACGGCATGCACGCGATCCGGCACCGGATCACGCCCGAGATGGTGGCCAAGCTGGTCGCGGCCCTGGACGCCGCCGGCGTGGACGCGATCGAGGTCGCGCACGGTGACGGCCTGTCCGGCGGGTCGATCAACTACGGCCCCGGCAGCAACACCGACTGGGAGTGGATCGAGGTCGCGGCCGAGCACTGCAAGCGGGCCGTGCTCACGACGTTGCTGCTCCCAGGCGTCGGGACGATCGAGGACCTCAAGCACGCGTTCTCACTGGGCGTCCGGTCGGTGCGGATCGCGACCCACTGCACGGAGGCCGACGTCGCCGCGCAGCACATCGCCACCGCGCGGGACCTGGGAATGGACGTCTCGGCGTTCCTCATGCTCAGCCACATGGCCGAGCCCGCCGAACTCGCGCGTCAGGCGAAGCTGATGGAGTCCTACGGCGCGCAGTGCGTGTACGTCACCGACTCTGGCGGGCACCTGACCATGAACGGTGTCCGCGAGCGGCTGCGCGCGTATCGCGACGTGCTCGACCCGTCGACGCAGCTGGGCATCCACGCGCACGAGAACCTGTCGCTGTCGGTCGCGAACTCGGTCGTCGCCGTCGAAGAGGGCGCCTACCGCGTCGACGCCTCGCTCGCCGGCCACGGCGCGGGCGCGGGCAACTGCCCGATCGAGCCGTTCATCGCGGTCGCCAACCTGGAGGGCTGGAACCACGGGTGCGACCTGTTCGCGCTGCAGGACGCCGCCGACGACCTGCTGCGGCCGCTGTGGGACCGGCCGGTGCAGGTCGATCGCGAGACGCTGTCCATCGGCTACGCGGGCTGCTACTCCAGCTTCCTGCGCCACGCCGAGCGCGCGGCGGGCCAGTATGGCGTCGACGTGCGCGACCTGCTCATGGAGGCGGGCCGGCGGCGGCTGGTCGGCGGCCAGGAGGACATGCTGATCGACATCGCGCTGGACCTGGCGGGGACGGCGTCGTAACCGCCGACCGCAACGCCGGCGACCCCATACCGGTCCTGGAGTCGTCGCGGCTACGGATGCGCGCGTGGACCGCGGCCGACGCGGACTTCGTCCTGGACATGTACTCCCGCTGGGAGGTGCAGCGCTTCATCGGCACGGCGCCGCGGGTGATGACGGACCTGGCCGAGGCGCAGGCAGCGATCCAGCGGTGGCGCGCGCGCCCGGACCCGGTGTGCGGGGTCTGGGCCGTGGAGCGGGTCGGTACCGGCCGGCTGCTCGGGACGCTGCTGCTCAAGCCGATCCCCGCCTCCGGCGACCAGCTGCCGTTGGCCCCGTCCGGGGACATCGAGATCGGCTGGCACTTCCACCCGGACGCGTGGGGGCACGGCTACGCCACCGAGGCCGGACGGCGCGGCCTCGCGCACGCGTTCGCCCACGGCCTGCCGGAGGTCGTCGCGGTGACCAACCCCGCCAACACGGCCAGCCAGCGGGTCGCGGCGCGGATCGGCATGTCCCACCAGGGGCGGACCGATCGCTACTACAACGCGACGTGCGAGCTGTTCGTCGCCCACCCATCACGATCTTGATGCTATGCTGTCATCGTGCGTACCACGGTGACACTCGACGCGGACACCGAATCGTTGGTACGGCAACTGATGGCACGGCGCGGTGTCTCCTTCAAACAGGCACTCAACGACGCGATTCGCGCGGGCGCCGCGGGTCCGGCACGCCCGCGGCGCCGGACGCGGACGGTACACATGGGCGCGCCGGTCGCCGATCTCGACCGGGCACTGCGACTCGCGGCGGAACTGGAGGACGAGGAACTGATCCGCGCGATGCGGTCCCAGCCGTGAGGCTCGTCGATGCCAACGTGCTCCTGTACGCCGTGAATGCCGATGCGGAGCACCATCGTGCCTCGCAGCGATGGCTCGACAGCGCGCTGGCGGGGGCCGACACCGTCG
>SCQZ01000319.1 GCA_004299665.1 Jatrophihabitans sp. | reverse complement strand
TGATCGCCAACATGGTCACCGGCGTCACCGCCGGGTACTCCAAGACCCTCGAGATCGTGGGCACCGGTTACCGCGTGACCGCCAAGGGCAGCGACCTGGAGTTCGCGCTCGGCTTCTCGCACCCGGTTCCGGTTCCCGCGCCGGAGGGCATCAGCTTCCGGGTCGAGACCCCGACCCGGTTCGTGGTCGAGGGCATCGACAAGCAGAAGGTCGGCGAGGTGGCCGCCAACATCCGCAAACTGCGCAAGCCCGACCCCTACAAGGGCAAGGGCGTGCGGTACCAGGGTGAGGTCATCCGCCGCAAGGCCGGTAAGGCAGGGAAGAAGTGATGGGTGCTGCAACGATCATCAAGCAGGCCCGGCGTTCGGCGGGCGTGTCCGCCGCGCGCCGTACCGCCAAGGCGCGCCGGCACTTCCGGCTGCGGAAGAAGGTCGTCGGCACCGCCGAGCGTCCGCGGCTGGTCGTGACCCGCTCGTCACGGCACCTGTTCGCCCAACTCGTGGACGACGGTCGGGGCGTCACGCTGGCGTCGGTGTCGACGTACAAGCTCGGCGACGGCGACAAGACCGCCCGCGCCCGGCTGGCCGGTTCCCGGCTCGCCGAGGCCGCCCGGTCCGCGGGCGTCACGAAGGTGGTCTTCGACCGCGCCGGCAATACCTACACCGGGCGGCTCGCGGCCTTCGCGGACGCGGCTCGCGAAGCAGGATTGGAGTTCTGAATGCCCCACCAGATTTCCGCTCCCCCACGCGTGGGGGAGGCCCCGCGTTCCGGAATCCGGCGGGGACCTCGAAAGGAGAACGACTGATGCCAGGTCCTCAGCGGGGACCCCGCAGCGGCGGCAGCGAGCAGGGCGGCCCGCGCGGCGAGCGCCGTGACCGCCGCGAGGGCGGGCGCCGCGACGCACCGGAGAAGAGTGCCTTCCTCGAGCGCGTCGTCACGATCAACCGTGTCTCCAAGGTCGTCAAGGGTGGGCGCCGCTTCAGCTTCACCGCTCTCGTCGTCGTCGGTGACGGGGACGGCACGGTCGGCGTCGGGTACGGCAAGGCCAAGGAGGTGCCCGCCGCCATCGCCAAGGGCGTCGAGGAGGCCAAGAAGAACTTCTTCAAGGTGCCCCGGATCCAGGCGACCATCCCGCACCCCGTGCAGGGTGAGAAGGCGGCCGGCGTCGTCCTGCTCAAGCCGGCCAGCCCCGGCACCGGCGTGATCGCCGGCGGGCCGGTGCGCGCGGTGTTGGAGTGCGCGGGCATCCACGACGTGCTCTCCAAGTCGCTCGGCTCGGACAACCCGATCAACATCGTCCACGCCACGGTGGCCGCGCTCAAGGGCCTGGTCCGCCCCGAGGAGGTCGCCGCCCGCCGCGGGCTGCCGCTGGAGGCCGTCGCCCCCGCGGGCATGCTGCGGGCACGTGCGGGCCAGGGAGCGTGAGCGGCGTGACCCAGTTGAAGATCACGCAGACGAAGTCGGGCATCGGCTACGAGCGCAGCCAGCGCGAGACGCTGCGCTCGCTGGGCCTCAAGCGGATGCACGACACCGTCGTGAAGGAAGACCGCCCGGAGTTCCGGGGAATGATCGCGGCCGTCCGCCACCTGGTGACGGTCGAGGAGGTGGAGTAAGCGATGACCCTCAAGGTCCACCACCTGCGTCCGGCTCCCGGCGCGCACACCAAGAAGACCCGCGTCGGTCGCGGCGACGGGTCCAAGGGCAAGACCGCGGGCCGGGGCACGAAGGGCACCAAGGCGCGCAACCAGGTCTCGCCGGCGTTCGAGGGCGGACAGCTGCCGCTGCACATGCGGCTGCCCAAGCTCAAGGGCTTCAAGAACCGCTTCCGGGTCGAGTACCAGGTCGTCAACGTCGCCCGGCTCAGCCAGCTTTTCCCCGACGGCGGGACGGTGGGGATCGACGAACTTGTCGCGTCCGGCGCCGTCCGCAAGGGCGAGCCGGTGAAGGTGCTGGGCAACGGGGACCTCGCCGTCAGGCTGGACATCACCGCGGACAAGTTCTCCGGCGCCGCGCGCGAGAAGATCGAGGCCGCGGGCGGCACCGTCACCGAGCGGTGACACATGGCGCGAAGCGGCGGGATCGGGCGAATCGGCGCTCGATCCCGCCGTCGCGTCCGTCGGCAGGTGTCCGGGAGCGGGCGGGGGCCCGGCGGGGCGGCTGTTAGCCTGATCGCGCACCCCGGCGTCGGGTACGCCGGGGGGTTCGGGTCGGCCGGCCCCGCGTCGCCGTCGTCCGATCAGCACCGATAACGAGTAGTACCGCAGCAGGAGGCTGACGTGTTCCGCGCATTCGCATCGGCGTTCCGTACGCCGGACCTGCGCAACAAGCTGCTGTTCACGCTCGTCATGCTCGCGCTCTACCGGCTCGGCTCGGCGGTGCCGACTCCGAACACGGACACCCAGGCGATCAACACCTGCATCAAGCAGGCGCAGGGCGGGCCGAACGCGACGGTCTACTCGTTGATCAACCTGTTCTCCGGCGGGGCCCTGCTGAAGCTGTCCGCCTTCGCGCTCGGCATCATGCCGTACATCACCGCGAGCATCATCATCCAGTTGCTCGTGGTGGTGATCCCCCGCTTCGAGCAACTGAAGCAGGAGGGCCAGGCCGGCCAGCAGAAGCTCACCCAGTACAGCCGGTACCTGACGATCGGCCTGGGCATCCTGCAGTCGACCGGCTTCATCGCGCTGGCCCGCTCCGGCCAGCTGTTCCAGGGCTGCCAGGACAGCAGCGGCAAGCTGATCTCGGTCCTGTACAAGACCGACATCTGGACGCTGTCCACGATGGTGCTGTGCATGACGGCCGGCACCGGCATCATCATGTGGCTGGGCGAGCTCATCACGGACCGCGGCGTCGGCAACGGCATGAGCATCCTGATGTTCGTCTCGATCGCCGCGCGCATCCCGTCCGAGGGGCAGACGATCCTGCAGACCGCGGGCGGGTTCGTCTTCACCCTGATCTGCCTGCTCGGGCTGGCGATCATCATCGCCGTCGTCTTCGTCGAGCAGGCGCAGCGGCGCATACCGGTGCAGTACGCCAAGCGGATGGTCGGGCGGCGGCAGTACGGCGGCACCTCCACCTACCTTCCGCTGAAGGTCAACCAGGCCGGCGTCATCCCGGTGATCTTCGCGTCGTCGTTGCTGTACATCCCGCAACTGATCAGCCAGCTCACCAGCAGCGCGACGTCGGCGTCCGCGTTCGAGCGGTGGGTGAACAACTACCTGTTGAAGCAGGACTCATGGGTCTACATGAGCATCTACTTCGTACTGATCATCTTCTTCACGTACTTCTACGTCGGCATCACCTTCGACCCCGTCGAGCGCTCGGACGACATGAAGAAGTACGGCGGCTTCATCCCCGGCATCCGCCCGGGCCGGCCGACCGCGGAGTACCTGCAGTTCGTGCTGTCGCGCATCACCTTGCCCGGGTCCCTCTACCTGGGCATCATCTCGATCCTGCCGAACCTGTTCCTGGGGGTCACCGGGAACAACGCGCAGAACTTCCCCTTCGGCGGCACCGCGGTGCTGATCATGGTCGGGGTGGGTCTGGACACGATCAAGCAGATCGAGAGCCAGTTGATGCAGCGCAACTACGAGGGCTTCCTGCGGTGAGGCGGCGGGAGAGCGGGTCGTGAGAGTCGTACTCGTCGGGCCGCCCGGTGCGGGCAAGGGGACGCAGGCGGAGTTCATCGCCGGCCACTTCGCCATCCCGAAGATCTCGACGGGGGACATCTTCCGGGCGAACGTGTCCGGGGGCACCGAACTGGGACGCGAGGCGAAGAAGTACATGGACGCCGGCGACCTGGTGCCGGACGAGGTGACGATCGCGATGGTGCACGACCGGCTCGGTCAGGACGACGCGGCGTCGGGGTTCTTGCTCGACGGCTTCCCGCGTACCGTCCGGCAGGCCGGTGAGCTGGACAGCATCCTCGAGGAGCTGGGCCGCTCCCTGGACGTCGTGCTCGACCTCGAGGTCGACTCCGACGAGGTGGTGCGGCGGCTGTCCGGCAGGCGCACCTGCAAGCAGTGCGGCCAGGTGTGGCACCTCGAGTACGACCCTCCGCAGCAGGACGGCATCTGCGGGCGGTGCGGCGGCGAGCTCTACCAGCGCGACGACGACTCGGCCGCGACGGTCCGGCACCGGCTGGACGTGTACGCCGCGCAGACCGCGCCGCTCATCGCCTTCTACTCCGGTCGCGAACAACTGGTCTCGATCGACGCGCTCGGGGCCGTCGAGGACGTCACCGAGCGCGCGATCTCCGCCCTCGCGCCGTTCGACGCGCGCTGAGGCGATGCGCATCCTGCCCGAGCGCATCGAGCTCAAGACCCGCGACCAGATCGCGGCGATGCGCCGCGCCGGGCTGGTCGTCGCCGAAGGGCTGCGGGCCATGACGGCCGCGGCGGTGCCCGGTGCCAGCACCGCGGACCTCGACGGTGTCGCGCGCGAGGTCCTGTCCCGCGCCGGGGCCCGGTCCTCGTTCCTGCACTACGACATCGGCAACGGGCCGTACCCGGCGGTGATCTGCGCGTCGCGCAACGACACCGTGGTCCACGGCATCCCGTCGGCCCGCGAACGCCTGGCCGACGGCGATATCGTCTCGCTCGACTTCGGCGCGATCGTCGACGGCTGGCACGGCGATGCCGCCGTGACGGTCTGCGTCGGCGAGGTCGCACCGCAGGCGCGGGCGATGTCGCAGGCGTGCGAGCACGCGCTGTGGGCGGGGCTGGCGCAGGTGCGTGCCGGCGCTCGGCTCGGCGACGTCTCGCACGGCGTCGAGCGGTCCGTGCGGGCCGCGGGTCGCTACGGGATCGTGGCGGGGTACGGCGGGCACGGCATCGGCACCGAGATGCACATGGCGCCGCACGTGCTGAACTACGGCCCGGCGGGCAAGGGGCCGAAGTTGCT
>SCQZ01000318.1 GCA_004299665.1 Jatrophihabitans sp. | reverse complement strand
GCCCGGGCTCGCCGGGGGCGGCGACACCACCCCACACGGCACGCGCCATGGCGACGGCTGAGCGGGCGAGCTGGCCGTCACCGCCGGGCCGTGGTTCCGCGCGCGCCCCGTCCCGCAGCGGACGCAACGCCATCCACGACGAACGCCAAGCGAGAACCGCCTGCCGCCACTCACTCCGCGACGTCCCGTCCGGTTCGGCGACTTGCACCGCTCGCGCGGCGACCGCCTCGCACGCCCGCATCGTGATGAGCGCCTGCGACACGGAGATCCCCGGGCCACTGGCCCGGACGTGCCGTCGCAACTGGTCGGCCAGCGTGATCGCCGACGTCGCGGCGAGGTCCAGACGCGCCAGGTCGGCGGCAGCCTCCGATGGGATCGGCCGGTCGAGAGCGACGTGACCGTGGCCGAGCGCATCGGGATCAGCGGCACCAAGCCTGCGCACGACGTGCCCAGTCTCGCGGACGACGGCCAATTCCGGGACGCCGCCGTAGGGCTGGTGCGCGCTTGCCACGTTGGTCAGGTGGCGAGCGGCTGCACCGAGGCGCAGCGCCATCGCCCAGCGCTCGGTCGCCGTAGTCTCGGGCAGGACGACACCCACTGCGTCGGCTGTCACACCCGCCAGATCCGTCAGGCGACCGCTCCGCATGCCGTCCCAAGCGGCACCGACTTGCTGGCAGGCGGAGCCGAGCCGGCCAACCGCGAGGTCGCGCTCCGCGCCGGCATGAGGGTGCAAGCCATCGTGACTCATCTTCGTTAGCGCGCGGCCCAGTTGCCCGAGCGCGACGGCCGCGTCGTCACCCGTCTGCTGGCTCGGGGCGCTCGTCGCGGCCGTGGTGATCAGTTCGCCGAGCAGGTCGCGCACTGAGGTCGCCACCGCCATCACCCGCTCACCGCGGCGAGGGCTTCGTGCGCGTCGTCGACGGCGTCGGCGACCGGGTCCTCAGCGAACACGTCGTCCGGCAGCGCAGCCAGCGTCCGTAGCGCGTCGGCTATGGCGGACCGGACGTCGTTAAGCGCCAGCGGCCGGATCTCCGCGCCCGCCCGCTGGAGGTGGTCGGCGGCCGAGAGGGCGAACATCGCCATCCTCGGGTCGGCTTCCTGGTGGCACCCAGCCGCCATCAGCAGGCACGCCGCCTCATCGAGCCCCAACTGCACGGAATCGGTTCGTTGCATCGATTACTCCCTCGGTTCTGTCCCACGGTCTGCCACCCCCGCCGCAACGGGCGAGGCCCTTGGCTACGCCTGTGGACGACTCACTTCTTGTGGACAAGCGCCACGCGACCCGCGGTCGCTGCACGACCCTGCTCGCTACGCCGGCATCTCGGCGGCGTCGTTCCCCGCCACCGTCACGCCGCCGCGGACTCTCCGCACCCGGACGCGGGCGAAGCGCAGGGACGGCCCGATGTCGTCCACGTCCAGTTCGGTGACGGTCCGCTTCTCCCCGTCACGGGTCTCGAAGGTGTGCTGCTTGAGCCGTCCGGTAGCGATGACACGGGTGCCCTTGGCGAGCTCGGCGACGTGCTCCGCGGGCTGCCGCCAGATGGTGCAGCGCAGGAACAGCGCTTCGCCGTCGCGCCAGCGGTTGGATGCACGGTCGAACAGCCGCGGCGTGGAGGCGATTGTGAAGGTGGCGACGGCGGTGCCTGACCGCGTCATCGTCAGTTCGGGGTCGGCCGTCAGGTTTCCGCTGACGGTGATACTCGGCTCGTCGATCACGGTGCTCTCCTTGTCATCGATCGGGTACCGGTCATTTGGCGTCGACGCCGAAGAGGCCTTCGCGGGCGGCGACAACGTCCTTGTCGACGAAACGGTGGAACGCGGCTGCTCCGGGCCATTCGGTGTGCTCGTTGTGGCAGCCCTCGCCGGTCCGGGCCGCCGTCCGCTCCATGAACGCCGGCAAGATGAGTCGCATCCACTCCTCAAGCAGCCGCGGTTCCTTGGCCTCTCCGGCGACGTGGCGCATACAGGCCAGCAGCGGGAGTTCGTGCGCGAGGTAGGGATGCCGCGGCCAGCAGGGTGGGATGCCGGTAAAGCCTCGCCACGCGAATTCGCGGTTGATCCAGCTGGCGACCTCGTCGCACCAGGTCCACACGTCCAAGCGCAATTCGTCGTCGCAGGTTGCGGGATCCCACGGCCGAGGCACGTGGCCCGGCTCCTTCTCCAGACCCACGACGGCGCCAAGGTCGCCGGAGCCCAGAACCCGCAGCCGCTTGAATGCTTCGATGACGCGGCTCGGTGGTTGCGGGAAGC
>SCQZ01000317.1 GCA_004299665.1 Jatrophihabitans sp. | reverse complement strand
CCGGAGCAGCACGGCGACCAGCCCGCGGCCACCCCGCAACCCGAGGCCCAGCCCGCGTACCAGCAGCCGGGCTACCCGCAGCAGCAGCCCGGGTACGGCCAGCAGTATCCCGGGTATCCGCAGCAGCAGCCCGGGTACGGCCAGCAGTACCCCGGCTACCCGGGCTACCCGCCGCAACAGCCCCCGCAGTACCCCGGTTATCCCGGTTACACCCAGCAGTAGCGCGCGCCGCGGTCTTCTAGGCTCGAGGTGGGCCCGGGCACGCCGGGTTCACCGACCGACAGGACCACACGTGAGCCAGACCGGAACCGACCAGGGCGAGTTTCGCATCGAGAAGGACTCGATGGGCGAGGTGCGCGTGCCCGCCCACGCGAAGTGGCGTGCGCAGACGCAGCGGGCGGTCGAGAACTTTCCGATCTCCGGAGGCCACATCGAGCGCGAACTGATCGGCGCGCTCGCCGCGATCAAGGGCGCGTCGGCCTCGATCCGGGCCGGACGCGGCCTGCTCGACGGTGCCAAGGCCCGGGCGATCGCCGACGCCGCCGCCGAGGTCGCCCGCGGCGACTGGGACGGCGAGTTCCCGATCGACGTGTTCCAGACCGGCTCCGGCACCTCGTCGAACATGAACGCCAACGAGGTGATCGCCACGCTCGCCGCCGACCGGCTCGGCGCGGCGGTGCACCCGAACGACGACGTCAACGACCCGTTCTCCTCCAACGACCAGTTCCCCGCCGCGATCCACATCGCGGCGACCCGGGCGATCTGCACCGACCTGATCCCGGCGCTCGAGCACCTGGCGGCCGCCCTGGCCGCGAAGGCCGACGAGTTCGCCGCCGTCGTCAAGTCCGGCCGCACGCACCTCATGGACGCCACCCCGGTGACGCTCGGCCAGGAGTTCGGGGGCTACGCCGCGGCCGTGCGCTACGGCGCCGAGCGGCTGCGCGCGGTCCTGCCCCGCGTCGGCGAGTTGCCGCTGGGCGGGACCGCGGTCGGCACCGGGATCAACGCCCCCGCGGGGCTCGCCGCCGAGGTGATCGCCCGGCTGGCCGCCGAGCTGGACCTTCCGCTGACCGAGGCCCGCGACCACTTCGAGGCGCAGGGCGCCCGGGACGCGCTGGTCGAGGCGAGCGGCGTGCTGCGCACGATCGCCGTGGGGCTGAACAAGATCAGCAACGACATCCGGTGGATGGGCTCCGGACCCCGCACCGGTCTCACCGAGATCTTCCTGCCGGACCTGCAACCGGGCTCGTCGATCATGCCCGGCAAGGTCAACCCGGTGCTGTGCGAGGCGGTGTGCCAGGTCGTGGGGCAGGTGATCGGCAACGACGCGGCGGTGGCATGGGGCGGCGCGAACGGCAACTTCGAGCTCAACGTGATGTTGCCGGTGATCGCCCGCAACCTGCTCGAGTCGATCCGGCTGCTGGCCAACGTCTCGCGCGTGTTCGCCGACCGCTGCGTGGCGGGGATCACCGCGAACGAGCCGCGGTGCCGCGAGTTCGCCGAGTCCTCGCCGTCGATCGTGACACCCCTGAACCACTATGTCGGTTACGACGAGGCCGCCAAGATCGCCAAGCAGGCGCTGGCCGAGCGCAAGACGATCAAGCAGGTGGTGGTGGAGCGCGGGCACGTCCCGGACCACATCACCGAGGAGGAACTCGACCGGGTCCTCGACGTCCTGTCGATGACCCGCCCCGCCGGCTGAGCGGGCCGGCGCGCGGCGGCCGGTCAGCCGGTGCGTTCGCCGTGCTCGGCGCAGCGGGCGGTCCAGCCGGTGGGCGTCACCTGCACCACCATCCGGCGCCGGCACAGTGCGCAGTAGCGCGGCGGCTCCAGTTCGCGGGCGCGCGCGCAGGCGGTGTGGTCGCCGTCGACGACGGCGCGGCCGCAGCGATCGCAGTACACCGGGCTACAGGTTCCTCGCGAGGGCCTTGATCGGCATCCGGAGGTCGGCGAGCATGCGGACGTCCTCGTCGGCCGGGCGGCCCAGCGTGGTCAGGTAGTTTCCGACGATCACCGCGTTGACGCCGCCACGCACGCCCCGTTCGGCCAGGTCGCCCAGGGTGATCTCGCGCCCGCCGGCGAAGCGCAAGATGGTGCGCGGCATCACCAGCCGGAACGTCGCGACGGTGCGCAGGGCGTCCACGGCGCCCATCGGGTGCAGTTCCCCGAACGGGGTGCCCGGGCGTGGGTTGAGGAAGTTGAGCGGCACCTCGTCGGGGTCGAGTTCGGCCAGTTGGACGGCGAACTCGGCCCGCTGCTCGAGGCTCTCCCCCATCCCGACGATGCCGCCGCAGCACAGTTGCATGCCCGCCTGGCGCACCATCTCGCAGGTCTCGCGACGCTCGTCGAAGGTGTGCGTCGTGACGACCCGGTCGAAGTAGGAGCGCGCCGTCTCCAGGTTGTGGTTGTAGCGGTGCACGCCGATGCCGGCCAACTCGTCCACCTGCTCCTGCGTGAGCAGGCCGAGCGAGCACGCGACGTTGATGTCGACGGCCTCCTGGATCGCCCGCACGCCCTCGCGCACCTGCGCCATCAGCCGCGCGTCCGGGCCGCGCACGGCCGCGACGATGCAGAACTCGGTCGCGCCGGTGGCGGCGGTCTGCTGCGCGGCCGTCACCAGCGAGGGGATGTCCAGCCACGCGGAGCGCACCGGCGAGTCGAACACCCCGGACTGGGAGCAGAAGTGGCAGTCCTCCGGGCAACCCCCGGTCTTGAGCGAGACGATGCCCTCGACCTCCACCTCCTCGCCGCACCAGCGCAGCCGCACCTCGTGGGCGAGGTCGAGCAGGTCGTCGACCCGCTCGTCCGGCAGCCGCAGGCAGTCCAAAGCTTGGTCCTGGCCGAGCCCGATGCCCTGCTCGAGGACCTGGGTGCGGGCTACCGCGAGGATGTCGGCCACGTCTGCTCCTCCTGATGTGCGAGCCGTCGGAACGCGGACACGTCGAACGTGCCGCCGAGGGCGGGGGCGAGCGCCGCCGCGGCCCGCCGCGGGAAGTCTGTCACCTGTGCCAGGCCGTCCGGCAGGACGCCCACCAACCGCGCCAGCCCGGCCAGGTCGTGGACGTTGCACCAGCAGGCGAGATCGGGAGCGGAGGGCCAGCGCCCGATGACGATCCCCGCCACGTCGATCGAGCCCGCGTGCAGTGCCTCGAGCGTCAGCGCGGTGGCGTTGAGGGTGCCGAGCCCGGGCTCGGTGACGACGAGTGCGGGCGCGCCGAGATCGCCCAGCAGGTCGCGCAGCGTCCAGCCGTCGCGGCTCATCTCGACGAGCAGCCCGCCTGCTCCCTCGACGAGCACGAGGTCGTGCGTCGCGTCCAGGGCGGCGATCCGGCCGAGCACGTCGTCCCGGTCGAGGTCCGCCAGCCCGCTGCGGCGCGCCGCGGCGGCCGGTGAGAGCGGGTCGGGGAAGCGCGCGTACTCGTGCACGTCGGCGCACCCGGCGAGCCGCAGCACCTCGGCCAGATCGCCCGGCTCGCCCGGCGCCAGCCCCGTCTGTGCCGGCTTGACGACCGCGACGGCGCCGGCCGCGCACGCCGCGACCGCCGCGGTGGCGACGGTCTTGCCGACATCGGTGCCGGTGCCGGTGACGACCAGGACGCTCACCGGCCGAACGCCTCCTTCAGGGCCCGCTCGGCCGTCGCGAGGTCGTCGGCCCCCAGGTCCGCCCGGGCGGTCAGGCGCAGGCAGGCCCGCCCGGCCGGCACCGACGGCGGCCGGAAACAGCCGACGCGCACGCCGTGCTCCAGGCAGGTCGCCGCCGCCGCCACCGCGCGCCGCGGATCGCCGAGGAAGGCCGGGACGACCGCGGCGTCGGGGACCACGGTCGGTACCCCGAGGCCCGCGACCGTCGCGGCCAGCGCGGCGGCGTTCCTGCGGACCGCGGCCACCCGGTCCGGTTCGGCGGTGAGGATCCGCAGGGCGGCCAGCGCGCCCCCGGCCGCGGCGGGCGCGAGCCCGGTGTCGAAGATGAACGTCCGGGCAGTGTTGAGCAGCAGCTCGGTGACGGCGCGGTCGCCCAGCACGGCACCGCCCTGGGCGCCGAGGGACTTGGACAGCGTCACGGTGCGGACGATGTCCGGCTCACCGGCCAGGCCGGCGGCGGCCGTCGCTCCGGCGCCCGTCGGGCCGATCACGCCCAGCGCATGTGCCTCGTCGACGACGAGGATCGCCCGGTGCCGCCGGGCGATCCGATGCAGGTCGGCCAGTGGCGCGAGGTCGCCGTCGACGGAGAAGACGGCGTCGGTGACCACGAGCGCGTGCGGGGTCGCGGCCGCGGCGAGCGCGGCGTCGACCGCCGCCACGTCGCGGTGCGCGACCACGCGGACCGGGGAGCCGGCCAGGCGGCAGCCGTCGATCACCGAGGCGTGGTTCACCGCGTCGGAGACGATCGTGACCTCCGGGCCGCCCAGCGCGGTGAGCACGCCGACGTTCGCCAGGTATCCGCAGGAGAACACCAGCGCCGCGGGCGCGCCGCAGAACGCGGCGAGCGCCGCCTCCAGGTCGGCGTGCAACGCGGTCGTTCCGGTCACCAGCCGGGATCCGGTCGAGCCCGCCCCCCAGAGGCGGGCCGCCGCCGCGGCCGCGGCGACCACGTCCGGGTGGCGGGTGAGGCCGAGGTAGTCGTTGCCGG
>SCQZ01000316.1 GCA_004299665.1 Jatrophihabitans sp. | reverse complement strand
GCTCTTCCGATCTACAACGGCGGCTACTTCGACCTCACCAGCCACGACACGGCCCACGACTTCCGGCGGGCCGCGGTGAGCGCGCTCGAGGGGCTGGGGATCTCGGTCGAGTTCAGCCACCACGAGGTCGCTCCGGGCCAGCAGGAGATCGACCTGCGCTACGCGGACGCCCTCACGATGGCGGACAACATCATGACGTTCCGGCACGTCATCAAGGAGGTGGCCATCGCGCACGGCGCCCACGCCACCTTCATGCCCAAGCCGTTCCGGCACCAGCCCGGCAGCGGCATGCACACCCACCTGTCGTTGTTCGAGGGCGACCGCAACGCCTTCCACGACCCCGCCGACGAGCTGTACCTGTCCAAGTCGGCGCGGGCGTTCATCGCGGGCCTGCTGCGCCACGCCCGCGAGATCACGGCCGTGACGAACCAGTGGGTCAACTCCTACAAGCGGCTGTGGGGGTACTCGGCGCCGGGGCAGGTGGTCGAGGCGCCCACGTACGTCTGCTGGGGACGCGCGAACCGCTCGGCCCTGGTGCGGGTTCCGATCTACAAGCCCGGCAAGGCGAACTCGACGCGGGTGGAACTGCGTTCGCTGGACTCGGCCTGCAACCCGTACCTGGCCTTCGCGGTGCTGCTGGCGGCCGGGATGAAGGGGATCGAGGAGGGCTACGAACTGCCGCCGGGCGCCGAGGACGACGTGTGGGCGCTCTCGGACATCGAGCGCCGGTCGCTGGGCTACGACGAGCTGCCGCACAACCTCGCCGAGGCGCTGCGGGCGATGGAGGGCTCGGAGCTGGTCGCGGAGACGCTCGGCGAGCACGTCTTCGACTTCTTCCTGCGTAACAAGCGGGAGGAGTGGAACGAGTACCGCGCCGAGGTCAGCCCGTTCGAGTTGCGGCGCTACCTGCCGGTGCTCTGACCCGGGGCGGCACCGTGCTGTTCCAGGCGGCTATTCCAGGCGCAGGATCTCGGCCGGGTCGGCCCGTTGCGCGAGCGCATGGGTGGCGAGCGCGGCCAGGAACACCACCGCCGCGGTGACGAGGGCCGTCAGCGCGAGGGTGGCGGCCGGCAGCACGAAGGCCATCGGCGGCGGCAGCGCGGGGTAGACGTCCAGCGCCCGGTAGATGGCCCCGAAGGAGGCGGCACCCATGCCGGAGCCGGCCAGCCATCCGAAACCGACGACGAGGGCGAGTTCGATCAGCAGCGAGCGCAGGTGCGCCCCCTTGCTCATCCCCATCCGCCGGCTGAGCACGTAGCCGACGGTGCGCCGGCGGGTGCGCGAAGCCAGCGCGAACACCAGCCCCGCGACGGCGACGATGCCGATCAGCACGGCCAGCGCGCGCAGGTAGCCGAAGACCCAGGTCACCGCGAGCAGGCCGGTGGTGCCGATCACGACGTCGCTGGTGATCTCGGTGAGGACGCTGAAGCCGTCCCGGTGCAGCAGCGCGTAGCCGGCGGCCAGGTTGCTGCTGTCCGTCCAGAACTGGTTCTGCCGGTCCGCCTGCGGGTCGACGTGCGACAACGCGCGGACGTCGACGACGACCATCGGCCGGAACCCGTTGCGCAGTCCGGGGAAGACGGCGTCGCGGGCGACGACGTCCAGCGGCAGGGTCGAGGAGCGGATGGCGACCGAACGGGCGTCCGCCCCGGACGGCGCGTTGACCAGGATCGCCGGGATGCGCCCGCCCGCGCCGTCGTGCAGCCGCGTCAGCTGGTCCTTCTCGGACGAGTCCACGAACGCGAACCGGCTGAAGGTCTGCGGGTCCACGCCGAGGACGTACGCGGGCTCGCCGTCGGCCAGCCGCGGCTCCGCGGCGAACGCCGCGACGAAGGTGCCCCGCCCGTGGGCGTCGGGCACCTGGTTGCGGACCCCGAAGACGAGGAGCACGTGCGGCGCCCCCAGGTTGGTCTGGTACTTGCTTGTTACCTGCTCGGCGATGCCATGCGTCACCGTGCTGCCGTACGTGAACAGGCAGCAGGGCAGGGCGGTGCCGATCACCAGCCCGACCGCGACCGCGCGCGAGCCGATGATGCGGCGCAGCGCGAAGTAGCCCGCCACGCCGCGCCGCCGGGCGATCCGGTCCGCCCGCGGCAGCAGCCACGCGATCAGGCGGCCCACCAGGAGCAGCACGGCCGTCACCCCGATCAGCGGGAAGACGATCGCCAGCGGGCTGACCTTCACGATCGTGTGATCGACGGTGACGCCGCCGCCGGCCCGGATGAGCAGCCCCATCCACGCCGCGACCGCCAGCAGGGCCAACTCCCACGGGACGTACCGCGCCCAGCCGGTGGGTGCGCCCATCGCGCGCTCCCGTCCCGACATGCCGCCCACGAACCCGATCAGCACCAGCCCCAGGATCAGGGCGGCTAGGGCGAGGAGCAGGGCGATCACCGGCCCGCCGGGC
>SCQZ01000315.1 GCA_004299665.1 Jatrophihabitans sp. | reverse complement strand
GGTACGCGCGCAGGGCCGCCGCGAAGGACGCCGGCGAGGACAGGTCGTGTCCGGCGGCGTGCATGTGGCAGGTGTCCAGGCACACGCCGATCCGCTCGTCGCGGCCCAGCCTGTCGAGGAAGGCGGCCAGCGACGGCGCGTCGTGGGCGAGCGCACCCCCTCCGCCGGCCGTGGGTTCGACCAGCAGGGCGGGGGCGTCCGGCACCGCGTCCAGCAGCGGCAGCAACCGCTCGCGTACCTGGGTGCGCGCGAGGTTGGCGTCGTTGCCGAGGACGGCCGAGCCCGCGTGCACCACCACACCCGCGGCGCCGATCGCGCGGCCGCGTCGCAGGGCGAACGTCAGCGCCTCGCCCGAGCGCGCCAGCGTCTGCGCGGACGGCGACCCGAAGTTGATCAGGTAGGGCGCGTGCACGAACACCGGCAGGTCGCAGGACGCGGCGAAGCGCGCGTCACCGTCGGGGTCGGCCGGCGGCGGCGCCCAGGCACGCGAGGGTGAGACGAAGACCTGGATGGCCTCGGCGCCGACCTCCGCCGCCCGGGGCAACGCAGCGGCCAGTCCGCCGGCAACCGAGACGTGCGCCCCGATGGGCGAGCTGCGACGGGCCACCCCTAGACGACGATCAGCGTCACGGTGGTGCCGACATGGACCTTCTGGCCGATCGCGGAGCCGTTGATGCCGTCCGCCCGCACGCCGGCAACCTGGTTGAACAGGCCCCCGTCGAAGCTGGTGTCGAGCTTCACGACGAGTCCCAGCGCCGTCAGTTGGGCCGACGCGCTCTCCGAACTCTGCTTACGCACATCCGGGATGGTCACGAACTCCGGACCCTGCGAGACCGTGACGGTGACGTTCCCGAACTTCACCTGCTGGTCGGCCGGGTCCAGCGCGATCACGGTGTCCTTCGGGATCGTGTCGCTGTAGGCCAGTTGCTCGACGGGGTTCAGGTGGGCGTTCTTCAGCGTCTGCTGGGCCTGGGTCCAGGGGGTTCCGGCGTTGATCTGCGGGACCGCGATGATCGGCGGTCCGCTGGAGACCCACACCGTGATCGGCGCGTCCGGCTTGACGGAGGTGCCGGCGGCGGGGTCGGTGCCGATCACCTGGCCCTTCGGGACGGTGTCGTCGGAGCGTTCCTTGACGGTGGCGCCGGTCAGGCCCCTGCCCCGGAGCGCGGCGACGGCGGCCTGCCCGCTCTGCGCGCTCACGTCCGGTATGGCGATGCGATGCTTGCCCAGGGAGACGGTCAGGTCGACGGTCTTGCCGCGTTCGACCCGTGATCCGATGCCCGGCGTGGTGCTGATGATCTCGTCGGCGGGGACCGTCTCGGACCAGGCGCGGGTGACGCTGCCGGGTCGGTAGCCGGCGTCGCGCAGTTGCTGCTGTGCCGCCGCGAGCGACCGGCCGCCGACGTCGGGCACCTGCGAGTACCGGCCGGCGGCGAACCACCAGCCCGCGAAGCCCGCGCCGGCCCCGAGCAGCAGCACGATGATCAGGATGATGAGCCCGCGGCGGCGGCGGCGCCGCCGGGCCTCGCGTTCTCGCTGCCCGGGCGGTATGACGACCGCGGGCGGCGGTGCGCCGCGCCCGCTCACCGGCTTGGTGTCGCGCCGCCCGGAGCCGGTGCCTCGGTCGACGACCTGTGTCGCCAGGCCGTCCTCACCCGGGCCGGCCCCGATCGGCTCGGCGATCGCGGCCGTCGCGGCGGTCGCGCCGATGAGGCCGGTGGGCGTGTCCGGGCGCGGGTCGCGGGGGCGCCGTTGCGTCCGGGCCCGGGCCGGGATCGCCACGGCGGGCAGGTCGAGGTCGCGGCGCACGTCGCCGATCTCGCCGAGGAACTCCGCGGCGTCGGCGGGGCGCTCGCCGGGGTCCGGGTCGGTCGCGCGGATGACCAGGTCGTCGACCTGCTCCGGGACGCCCCGCACCCGCGACGAGGGCGCCGGGACGCGGTGGTGCACGTGCTGGTAGGCGATGTTCATCGCCGTGTCGCCATGGAACGGCGGCCGTCCGGTGAGCAGTTCGAACAGCACGATGCCGGCGGCGTAGACGTCCGAGCGCGGGTCGGCGGAACCGGAGGTGATCTGCTCGGGGGAGCAGTACGCCACGGTGCCCATCATCAGGCCGGTCCGGGTCGAGGAGGGGTCGGCGTCGACGGCACGTGCCAGCCCGAAGTCCGCCACCTTCACCACGCCGTCGTCGGAGAGCAGGATGTTCTCCGGCTTGACGTCCCGGTGCACGATCCCGGCCCGGTGCGCGGCCGACAGCGCGGCCAGGACCGGCTGCAGGATCGACAGCGCCTCGGCGGGGGAGAAGGGCCCCGTGCCCGCCCCGGCCCGCTCGCCGGAGGCGAGCCGCTCGCGGATCAGTTCCCGCAGCGTGCGCCCCTCGACCAGTTCCATGACGAGGAACACATGACGCTCACCGCCGGAGACGTCCTGGCCCTGGTCGTAGACGGCGACGGCGTTCAGGTGCGTGAGCCGGGCCGCGGTGCGCGCCTCCCGGGCGAACCGGTCGGTGAACGCCGGATCCGCCGACAGTGCCGCGGACATGACCTTGACGGCCACGTCACGGTCGAGTCGCTCGTCCACGGCGGCGTACACCGTCGACATGCCGCCGCGGGCGATGCGCGAGGTGACGCGGTAGCGCCCCTCGAGGGTGCGACCGACCAGTGGATCTGCGGTCGCCGTCTGCACGCGCCGATTCTACGGGCGGCCGATGCCCGATCCGGGTTTCGCCACCGCGTCGCACGGGCGCCTCTCACCTACGCTCGGGGTGTGGCAACAGGCGCGCCCGGCGAGGTGGAACTGCTCGCCGACGCCGATCGGCCCGGCGGCTGGCTGCTGCTGGTCGACCGGATCCGGCAGTCCTACGTCGACCTGGACGACCCGACCTACCTGGACTTCGAGTACTCCCAGAGCTTCGCCGACGCCCTCGGGCTGCTGCCGCAGGGACCGCTCGCGGTCACCCACGTCGGCGGCGGCGCCTGCACCCTGGCGCGCTACGTCGCGGCCGTCCGGCCGGGGTCGAGCCAGATCGTCCTCGAACCGGACGCCGGGCTCGTCGAGGCGGTGCGGGCCCGGCTGCCGTTGCCGCGCCGCAGCGGCATCCGGATCCGCACCAGCGGCGGCCGCGAGGGCGTGGCACGGCTGCACGACGCCAGCGCCGACGTCCTCGTGCTCGACGCCTTCGCCGGCGGCCGGGTTCCGGCGGAGCTGACCACGGCCGAGTTCCTCGCCGACGCGGCACGGGTGCTGCGCCCGGGCGGACTGTTCCTGGCCAACGTCGCCGACCGCCCCGGTGACTACACCCGCCGCCTCGTCAGCACGGTGCAGGCGGCGTTCGCGCACGTGACGGTGCGCGCCGACCCCGCCGTGCTGAGGGGCCGCCGGTACGGCAACATCGTGATCGCCGCCGGCGCCGGCCCGCTCCCGGTCGCGGGCATGGTCCGTGCCGCGGCGGCCGCGATGTTCCCGCAACGGGTGCTGCACGGCCCCGAACTCGCAGCGTTCGCCGGCGCCGCCGCACCCCTGACCGACGCGCGGCCGCTGCGGTCCCCGGCACCGCCGGAGGCGGCGTGGCGGGTGGAGGATCTGCCGTAGATGACGCATCTGGTGTACCTGGCGATCCTGGCCGCGTGCGCGCTGGGCACGTTGCCGCTGGAGTTCGTGCTCGGCACGCGCGTGTACGCGCGCTGGCGGCGGTTGCTGCTCACGCTGGTCCCGGTGGTGATCGTCTTCGCGGGCGGGGACGTCGGCGCGGTCGCCGCCGGGACGTGGGAGTACGACCCCCGCTACCTCGTCGGCGTGACCCTGCCGGGCCGGCTGCCGCTGGAGGAGGTGCTGTTCTTCCTGGTGATCCCGACGTGCGCGATCCTGACGCTCGAGGCGGTGCGGGCCCGCAGGCCGGACTGGCACCTGCCGTGAGGACCGCCCGGTCCGCCGTGCCGGCAGCGAAGCGAGGGTGCCGGCAATGAGCTACACGCTGCTCGCCGTGCTGGCCGTCGTCGCCGCGGCGGCCCTCGACCTGCTCGTGTTCGGCACGAAACTGCTGCTGCACAAGGGTTTCTGGGTCGCGTACGCGATCGTGCTGTTCTTCCAACTGATCGTCAACGGGCTGCTGACCGGGCTGCCGGTGGTGCGGTACGACCCGCGCGAGATCCTGGGGTGGCGGATCTTCCACGAACCGGTGGAGGACGTGCTGTTCGGGTTCGCGATGGTCACCGTCACCCTGACGCTGTGGGTGTGGCTGGGGCGGCGGGCGCCGCAGACCGCTGCCGCGCACGACGAGCCTCCCGCCACCCGCGCAGCCCGACGCTGAGGCGCCGCGCGGCGGGCACCGCGACCCGGCCGGAGAAGACGTCGTAGTCGCGCTCCTCGATGCCGTCCAGGATCTCGCCGTACAGCGTGAGGGCGGTCCGCAGGCACGGCTGGGAGGTGGGGTGCACCAGGTCGACCCCCGCGGCGGCCTCGCGGTACAGCCCCCGCGCGCGCTCGATCTCCCATGCCAGCAGGTTGCGGATGGGCTCGTCGACCACGCCCCGGGCGAGCCGCTCGCGGTCCACGCCGAACTCCCGCAGCGACTCCTGCGGCAGGTACACCCGCCCGCGCCGCAGATCCTCCGCCACGTCGCGCAGGAAGTTCGTGAGCTGGAACGCCATGCCGAGGGCGATCGCGTGCTGCTCGAGCACGTCGGTGCGCACGTCGTCGCCGCGCCGCCCCAGGATCGGCAGCATCTGCAGCCCGATCACGGCCGACGAGCCCCACATGTAGCGCTCCAGGTCGGCGTAGGTCGCGTACTCGGTCACCGTCAGGTCCATCGCCATCGCGTCGAGGAAGTCGGCGAAGTAGGACGACGGCAACCGCCAGCGCCGGGCGGTGTCGATCACGGCGCGGCTGACCGGGTCGCTCGTCGCGCCCCACTCGAGGTCGGCCAGGAAGTCCCGCCCCCAGGCCTGCAACCGGTCCGCCCGCTCGGCCGGCGTCAGGGCGGGGCTCAGGTCGACGAGGTCGTCCACGGAGCGGGCGAAGCCGTACAGCGCGTGCACGAACGGCCTGCCGGACGGCGGGAGCAGCCGGGTCGCCAGGAAGTACGTCCTGCCGTGCCGCTCGTTGAGCCGCCGGCACAGCGCGTAGCTCGCCCGCAGGGCGGGATCGGCGATGCCCGCGGCGTCGAGTTCGCGCGCGGCCGCGTGACGGCCCGGCCACGCCCACGCTCCGCCGGCACCGCTCACGGCCCCATTCTCCCGGGAGCCCGGGCCGGGCCCGCGCCGGTGACCCGTTGCGCGGCGAGGCGGCCGGACACCAGCACCATCGGGACCCCCACGCCGGGCTGGGTGTTGGAGCCGGTGAACACGAGGTTCTCGACCCGGCGGTCGAGGGTCGCCGGGCGGAACGGCCCGGTCTGGCCGAACCGGTGCGAGGCGGCGAACGGCGCGCCGGCTGCGAGCCCCGCGGCCCTCCAGTCGGCGGGGGTGACCAGGTGCTCGCACTCGATCCCGTCGCCGAACCCGGGGCAGCCGCGCGCCTCCAGCATGGCGACGATGCGGTCGCGGTACCGGCCCCGCTCCCGCTCCCAGTCGATCGGCCGGCCGCGGCGCGGCGCCAGGTTCGGTGCCGGGAACAGCGCGCAGTAGAGATGCCGTTCGGGCGGGGCGAGGGACGGGTCGGTCAGCGTGGGCGTCGTCAGCAGGAACGACGGGTCGCTCATCAACTCGCCGCGGTCGATGATCTCGGCGAACGTCCGGTCCCACGCCGCCCCGAACTCGATCACGTGGTGGGCGGCCGCGGGGAAGCTCGCCGACGAACCGGCGTGCAGGACGACCGCGGACGGGGAGTACCGCAGCCGGCGGGCCCGGCGGGGCGTGTACCCGGGGGGGAGCAGTTCGGCGTAGGCCGTGGGCAGGTCGGCGTTGACGACGACGACGTCGGCCGGGATGCGCTCCCCGGCGGCGGTGAGCACGGCGCTCGCCCGACCGCCGCTGACCTCGATGCGGGCCACCCGGGTGCCGTAGCGGATCTGCACGCCCGCACGTGCCGCCGCGCCGGCCAGCGCCCGCGGCATCGCGTGCATGCCGCCCTCGGGGAAGTACACCCCCGCGACGGTGTCCATGTACGTGATCACCGCGTAGATCGCCAGCGCCTGCGCCGGCGCGAGGCCGGCGTACATGGCCTGGAACGAGAACAGCCGCCGCAGTCGCTCGTCGCGCACGAACGAGGCGAGCTTCGGCCCCAGCCGCCGGAACGCCCCCATCGCGACCAGCCGCGCGAGCGGCATGCCGGCCAGTTGCAGCGGCGAGTCGAGGTTGCGGTCGATGAAGTGCGGCATCTCGATCTCGTACAGGCGCCGCAGGTAGGTCACGAGGCGCCGGTAGCCGTCGGCGTCCCGGGACCCGCACGTCGCGGCGATCTCGTCCGCCATCGCGTCCACCCCGGCGCGGACGTCGATGGTCGACCCGTCGGCGAACCGGGCGCGGTACGCCGGGTCCAGCCGGTGCAGTGTCAGCCAGTCCGGCAGGTCCTGGCCGACGGCGTTGAGCGGTGCGGCCAGTAGGTCCGGCATCGTCAGCACGGTCGGCCCGGTGTCGAAGTGGTAGCCGTGGTCGCGGATCAGGCCGCACCGCCCGCCCGGGACCGCCTCCCGCTCGAGCACCGTCACGTGGCGCCCGGCACCGGCCAGGTGCAGTGCCGCGGACAGCCCGCCCAGCCCCGCGCCGACGACGACGACGGCGTCGGTGCGCCCCACAACCGTGCGCATGCGCTAGCGCGCGACCCGCAGCAGCACCACGCTGCGGGCGCGCATCGCCAGCGAGGAGCCGGCGGCCGGGCCGTCCCCGGCCGCGGGGATTCCGCTCGTGCGGGTGCTGTCGACGACGACCTCGTAGCCGTTCGCCCACGGCACGGCGGGGAGCCGGAACTCACCGTCGCTGTCGGCGGCGTGCAGCAAAAGCAGGAACGAGTCGTCCATGATCACCTGACCGCGCCGGTCCCGGTGCCGCAGCCCGCGCCCGTCCAGGTACATCCCGATCGAGCGCAGCCCCGCGTCGAACCAGTCGCCGTCGACGAGTTCCCGCCCGGCGGGGTGGAACCAGGCCAGGTCCTTGCAGCCGTCGCCGTCGGGTACGGGCTGCCCCTCGAAGAAGGCGCGCTGGCGCAGCACCGGGTGCTCGCTGCGCAGCCGCAGCAGCGTCCGCACCAGCGCCAGCAGGTCCGCCGACTCCGGCGTGTCGCCCCAGTTCAGCCACGAGATCTCGTTGTCCTGCACGTACGGGTTGTTGTTGCCGCGCTGGGTGCGCCACCGCTCGTCGCCGGCGACGAGCATCGGCGCGCCGGTGGACAGCAGCAGCGTCGCGAGCAGGTTGCGTGCCTGCCGCAGCCGCAGGTCCCGCACCGGCGGCGGCGCAGGATCCCCCTCGGCGCCGCAGTTGTAGGAGCGGTTGTCGTCGGTCCCGTCGCGGTTGTCCTCGCCGTTCGCCTCGTTGTGCTTGCTTTCGTACGAGACGAGGTCGCGCAGGGTGAAGCCGTCGTGCGCGGTGACGAAGTTG
>SCQZ01000314.1 GCA_004299665.1 Jatrophihabitans sp. | reverse complement strand
TGGTGGCGATCGGGGCGTGCGTGAGCGATGCGCTGGTCGCGGCCCGGACGGTGGGCAGTGCCGGGTACACGGTGCGGGTGGTGGACCCGCGTTGGGTGCAGCCGGTCGACCCGGCCCTGACCGAGTTGGCCCGCCGGGCCCGGCTGGTGGTCACCGTCGAGGACGGGCTCGCCGCCGGCGGTGCCGGGGCACGCACCGGCCAGGCCATCGCCGAGGCCGGCGTCGACGTTCCGGCGCGCCACATCGGTGTGCCGCGAGAATTCCCCGAACATGGAACAGTGTCTGACGTGCGCGCGTGGGCGGGGCTGACCGCAGCCGGGATCGGCCGGCGCATCGTGGAGTGGGCGGCCCTTGTCGATCACGCAGCGCAGCCAGTCAGCACCACCGCGACCAACGGCCGGAGGCAGGGACCATGCGCATCCTCGTCGTAGAGGACGAAGTGCCGCTCGCGGAGGCGGTCGCCCGGGGGCTGCGCCGCGAGGGCTTGGCCGTGGACATCGCCAACGACGGCGACGACGGGTATCGCAAGGCGACCGTCACCCGCTACGACGTGATCGTCCTGGACCGGGACCTGCCCGGCATGTCCGGCGACGAGATCTGCCGCCGGCTCACCGACGAGGGTGTCCTGACGCGCGTGATCATGCTGACCGCGAGCGGCACCGTCGAGGACAAGGTCACCGGCCTGGCGATGGGTGCGGACGACTACCTGCCCAAACCGTTCGCGTTCGCCGAACTGGTGGCCCGGGTGCGGGCGCTCGGCCGGCGCACCACGCCGGCGGCGCCCCCGGTGATGACCGCGGGTGACATCGAACTGGACTCCGCGAAGCGGACCGTCACCCGCGGCGGCGAGCTGATCGAACTGACCCGCAAGGAGTTCGGCGTCCTGGAGACGCTGCTGATGGCCCAGGGTGCCGTGGTGAGCAGCGAGGAGTTGCTCGACCGCGTCTGGGACGAGAACGCCGACCCGTTCACCACCACCGTCCGCGTCACGATGATGACGCTGCGCCGCAAGCTCGGCGAGCCGGCGATCATCGACACGGTCGTGGGATCGGGCTACCGGATCGATCCCGCGGTCCTCGGCTCCGCGGACGGGGGCGCTGGGACGGCCTCGTGAAGGTATTCCGCCCGACGCTGCGCATCCGGATGGCGCTCCTGTACGGCGGGCTTGTCCTCCTCGTGGGCGTTTCGTTGCTGTTCACGTCGGTTGTCCTGCTCAAGAACGCGATCGCGAAGGCCACCTTCTTCAACCAGGTCGGGACCGTCACGGTCACGTTCCAGGGCCAGACGGGGCCGCCGCGGCGCATCCAGCCGGCCGAGATCGGGCGGCAGACCCAGGACCAGGCCGTCAGCTACCTGTCCCACGCCGGCCTGATCTACTTCGGCATCATCGTCGTGATCGGCACGGTGGGCGGATACCTGCTGGCCAAGCAGGCCCTGCGGCCGGTGGCCCGCCTCACGGCGACGGCACGCCAGCTGTCCACGGACAACCTCGACCAGCGCATCAACCTCGGCGGCCCGTACGACGAGCTGCGCGAGCTGGCCGACACGTTCGACGCGATGCTCGGTCGCCTCGATGCCGCCTTCGACAGCCAGAAGATGTTCGTGGCCAACGCCAGCCACGAACTGCGCACCCCGCTCTCGGTGATCCGCACGGAGCTGGACGTCACGCTGTCGGACCCGGATGCGGACGTCGCGGAGCTGCGGCGGATGGGGGAGGTCGTTGCGGGCGCGACCACCCGGGCGCAGCGGCTGGTCGGCTCGCTGCTCACCCTCGCCCGGCTGCAGGCGGTCGAGCGCGGCGAGCTCGAGGTGCACGAACAGGTCGACCTGGCCGGGCTGGTTCCGGTCGTCCTGGACAGCGTGCGCGCGGAGGTCGCGGCCAAGAACATCCGCGTCGAGACCGAGATCGAGCCGGCCGCGGTCGTCGGCGATCCCGGACTGCTCGAGCGGCTCATCGGCAACCTCGTGGAGAACGCCATCCGGCACAACGTCCCCGGCGGCTGGCTGCGGGTGACGACCGGGCAGAGCGACGACCGGGTCTGGCTGCACGTCGCCAACGGCGGCACGGTCATCCCGCCCGCCGACCTGGACGGACTGTTCGAGCCGTTCCGGCGAGGTGGGAAGGGCCGCACCGCGACCCGCGGCGCGGGCCTGGGACTGGCGATCGTGCGGCTGATCGTCGACGCGCACCACGGCAAGCTGCAGGCCGCGGCACCGCCGTTCGGCGGCCTCGCCATCCGCATCGAACTGCCGCGGAACACCCGCCCGGGCAGGCAGGCGCAGCCAGCGGCCACTGCGGCCGCCTGACAGCGGCCGTGGCGGCCGCACGGTGGCCCGGTCGCAGGGCTCAGCCCGGACGCGCGAGCGCGGCCGCCAGCGCTGCGGCGGTGAGTTCCACCTGCCACGGCCGGGCGCCGAGGTCGGCGAGCCGGTCCCCGACGGCGGCGGTGGACGCCGTCGGCGGGGTCCAGGCCAGGCGCCGGATGACGTCCGAGGCCAGCAGGTTCTGGGCCAGCACGTGGTGGCGCTCG
>SCQZ01000032.1 GCA_004299665.1 Jatrophihabitans sp. | reverse complement strand
GCGAACGCCCGTCTGGTCGAACAGTCGGACGAGTGGTGACTCGGAGCGCTACAACGCATCGCGAATCTCGACGGTGGTCGTTCTGCCGATGACATCCAACACGTCGCTGGCGAGGCACCCGGGCCGGGTCGACGCGCGAGCATCGGGTTCGCCCGCGCCGGTTAGGCTCGATGTCGTGCCCACCGTCGGGATCCTCGCGCTCCAGGGGGACGTGCGCGAGCACGCGGCCGTCCTGCGTGCGGCCGGCGCCGACGTCCTGGGCGTGCGCCGGCCCGCCGAACTCGAGGCGGTCGACGCGCTGGTGCTGCCCGGGGGCGAGTCGACCACCATCGTGAAGCTGGCGCGCACCTTCGACCTGCTCGATCCGCTGCGCAAGTGCATCGCGGACGGCATGCCGGTCTACGGCTCGTGCGCGGGCATGATCCTGCTCGCCGACCGCATCGACGGCGACGGCTCGCCGCTGGAGGAGACGTTCGGCGGCATAGACATGACCGTGCGTCGCAACGCGTTCGGCCGGCAGGTCGACTCCTTCGAGCGTGAGGTCGAGGTGGCGGGCGTCCCGGGCGGCCCCGTGCGTGCGGTGTTCATCCGCGCGCCCTGGGTGAGCCAGGCCGGCGACGGCGTCCGGGTGCTCGCCCGGGCCGACACCGGCGACGGGACCACTAGAATCGTCGCGGTCCGCCAAGGCAACCTGCTCGCCACCTCGTTCCACCCGGAACTGACCGGCGACGGGCGGATCCATGCGTACTTCTGCGACATCGTGAGGGAGCGCTCGGCATGAGCGGGCACAGCAAGTGGGCCACGACCAAGCACAAGAAGGCCGTCATCGACGCCAAGCGCGGCAAGCTGTTTGCGAAGCTGATCAAGAACATCGAAGTCGCGGCGCGGGTCGGTGGTGGCGACCCGGACGGCAACCCCACCCTGTACGACGCGATCCAGAAGGCGCGCAAGAACTCGGTCCCGATGGACAACATCGACCGTGCGGTCAAGCGCGGGTCGGGCGCGGAGGCGGGCGGTTCCGACTGGCAGACGATCATGTACGAGGGGTACGCGCCGAACGGTGTCGCGGTCCTCATCGAGTGCCTGACCGACAACCGCAACCGCGCCGCCGGCGAGGTCCGCACGGCGATGACGCGCCACGGCGGATCGATGGCCGACCCGGGGTCGGTCTCCTACCTGTTCAACCGCAAGGGCGTGGTGATCGTCCCGGCCGAGGGGCTGGGGGAGGACGACGTCCTCACCGCCGTGCTCGATGCCGGCGCCGAGGAGGTCAACAACCTGGGCGACTCGTTCGAGGTCGTCTGCGAGGCCTCGGACCTGGTCGCGGTCCGCACCGCGCTGCAGGAGGCCGGCATCGACTACGAGTCCGCCGAGATGTCCTTCCTGCCGACCGTCCAGGTACCCCTCGACGAGGAGGGCGCGCGCAAGGTGCTGCGGCTGGTCGACGTCCTGGAGGACTGCGACGACGTGCAGAACGTGTACGCCAACTTCGACGTCAGCGACGAGATCCTGGAGGCCGTCGAGGCCGGGTGAGGCGCGCCGGTCACAGCGGGTTCTTGGACCAGAACCGGAACAGCGCGTAGCCGACCTCGCTGTACTGCCGGCTGACGCCGAGGCCGTCGTACAGGCGGTAGACCACGTCGAAGAACGCCGTGTTGAGCGCCTGGATCTGCAGCAGCACGATGACGGCGAGCAGCCCCCAGGGCTTGATGCGGTCGGCGGCGTGCGTCGTCGGCGCGTCCAGGTAGGGCTCGATCGCCGCATAGCCGTCCAGCCCCGGAACCGGCAGCAGGTTCAGCACGGTCGCGGTGATCTGGAGGAACCCCAGGAAGGCCAGGCCGAACCAGAACCGGGGGTGGGCCGAGGCGTCACCCGCCCGCACCGCGATCAGCAGCGCGGCCGCGAACACGGCGTTGCTCAGCGGCCCGGCCAGCGCCGCCCCGCTCTGCGCCGCCCGGCTGCGGAACGCGTGCCGGCGCAGGTAGACCGCGCCGCCGGGCAGGCCGATCCCGCCCTGGACGACGAACAGCAGCGGCAGCGCCAGCGAGAGCAGGGGGTGCGCGTACCGCAGCGGGTTCAGCGTCAGGTAGCCGCGGGCCTCCACGTCGCGATCGCCGGCCCGGTACGCGACGTAGGCGTGGCAGAACTCGTGCACGCACAGCGAGACCGTCCACCCACCGATCACCAGCAGGAAGACGCCGAGGTCGGCCAGCCGGGAGCCGGGGGAGGAGTCGCGCCAGGCCAGCCAGCCGCCGCCGGCGGCGAGCGCCACGAACCCGAGGAAGACCGGTGACGGTCGTACCGCGCCGCGGCGGCGGGGCAGGTCGCGGGCGCACACCCCCGGAACGGTACGCACCGCTGCGGCCGCGTGTCGCTGCGCGGATGCGGTTCCGGGCGCCCTAGATTGGATCGAACTATCGTTCGAACCGGAAGGGAGTGGCCGCCGGTGCGCGTCCTGGGTGTCGACCCCGGCATGACCCGCTGCGGCATCGGCGTGGTCGACGGGGTGCCGGGACGGGCGCTGTCGCTGGTGCACGTGCAGGTGGTGCGCACCGCGCCCGCCGAGGACGTCGGGCGGCGGCTGCTCGCCCAGGCGGACGCCATCGCCGAGGCCATCGCGCTGCACCGCCCGCAGGTGGTGGCGGTGGAGCGGGTCTTCAGCCAGGCGAACGTCCGCACCGCGACCGGCACCGCCCAGGTTGCGGGCCTGGCGATCGTCGCGGCCACCCGTGCCGGCATCCCGGTGGCGCTGCACACGCCGACCGAGGTGAAGGCAGCCGTGACCGGGTCGGGGTCGGCGGACAAGCGGCAGGTCGGGGCGATGGTGAGCCGGCTGCTGCGGCTGTCCGAGACGCCGCATCCCGCGGACGCGGCGGACGCGCTCGCCCTGGCGATCTGCCAGGTGTGGCGCGGCGGCGCGCAGTCGCGGCTCGCCGACGCCCTGGCCGCGGCGGCGGGGCGGTGATCGCGTGATCGCGTCGGTGCGCGGCACGGTCGCGGCGCTCGGCCCGGACGGTGCCGTCGTGGAGGTCGCGGGCGTGGGGCTGGCCGTCTCCTGCTCGCCCGCCACCCTCGCCCGGCTGCGGGTCGGCGAGCCGGCCCGGCTCGCGACGAGCCTGGTCGTCCGCGAGGACTCGCTCACCCTCTACGGCTTCGCCGACGACGACGAGCGGGCGCTGTTCGAACTGCTGCAGACCGCCAACGGGGTGGGCCCGAAGCTGGCCCAGACGATGCTCGCCGTCCACCCGCCGCGCGAGTTGCGCCGCGCGATCGCCTCGAGCGACCACGCGGCGCTGACCCGGGTGCCCGGCATCGGCCGCAAGGGCGCCGAGCGGATCGTCGTGGAACTGCGCGATCGCATCGGCGCCGTCGACGGCGGCGGCGCGGCGCCGGGCACCGCCGGGATCACTCCGGTCGCCCCC
>SCQZ01000313.1 GCA_004299665.1 Jatrophihabitans sp. | reverse complement strand
GCGGTCTTCGCGTTCCTGGTCGTCATGACGCTGTTCTCGATCGTGTTCGAGCGCAAGGTCGTGGGCCGGATGCAGAACCGCATCGGCCCGAACCGGGTGGGGCCGTGGGGCATCCTGCAGTCGCTCGCCGACGGCGTGAAGCTCGCCTTCAAGGAAGAGATCATCCCGATCCTGGCGGACAAGCCGGTCTACTTCCTGGCGCCCATCCTGTCGGCGGTTCCGGCGTTCGTCGCCTTCTCCGTCATCCCGTTCGGACCGCAGGTGTCGATGTTCGGGCACCGGACGGCGCTGCAGCTGACCGACCTCCCCGTCGGCGTGCTGGTGGTGTTCGCCTGCTCCGCGCTGGGCGTCTACGGCATCGTGCTGTCGGGCTGGGCGTCCGGCTCGACCTACCCGTTGCTCGGCGGCCTGCGCTCGGCGGCCCAGATGATCTCCTACGAGGTCGCGATGGGGCTGTCGATGGTGGCGGTGTTCCTGTTCGCGGACACGATGTCCACCAGCGGCATCATCGCGGCCCAGTACCACGTCTGGAACATCGGGCCGCTGTTCGTCTCCTTCGTCATCTACGCCGTCGCGGTCGTCGGCGAGACCAACCGCGCCCCGTTCGACCTGCCCGAGGCCGAGTCCGAACTGGTCGGCGGGTTCCACACCGAGTACTCCTCCTTCAAGTTCGCGATGTTCTTCCTCGCCGAGTACATCAACATGGTCACCGTCTCGGCGTTGGCGACGACGCTGTTCCTCGGCGGCTGGCGGGCGCCGTGGCCGCTGTCGCTGTGGCACGGGGCCAACGCCGGCTGGTGGCCGCTGCTCTGGTTCACCGCCAAGGTCGTGATCGGGATCTTCGTCTTCGTGTGGCTGCGCGGGACGCTGCCGCGGATGCGCTACGACCAGTTCATGCACTTCGGCTGGAAGGTGCTGATCCCGATCAACCTGGTCTGGATCCTCGCGGTGTGCGCCATCCACGTGTTGCGCAACCGCGGCTGGCAGGCATGGCAGGCGACCGTCGTCCCGCTCGGGCTGGTGCTGCTGCTGGTCGTCATCCCCGGGCTGATGATCTGGGAAGGTTCGGCGGCCAGGCGTGCCGCCGCCGAGGCCGAGGAGGAGGACGCCGCCGCCCGCGCGGAACCCACCTTCCCCATCCCGCCGCTGGATCTCGTCGTCCCATCCGTGCGCCGCCCGCTGGCGGGCGCGGCGACCGGCGTGCGATCCGGGCAGCTGGAGGGCTCACCGCAGGAAGGCAACGATGGCTGACACCCCCGACGTCCACAGCGAGGCCTACAACGAGCCGAACCCGAGCAGCCTGCTGGGGTTCGCGAAGGGCTTCGGGCTGACCTTCGAGACCATGTTCCGCAAGGTCTACACGCAGCAGTACCCGTTCGACTTCTACCCGACCCAGCCGCGCTACCACGGGCGCCACGTGCTGAACCGGCACCCGGACGGCCTGGAGAAGTGCATCGGCTGCGAACTGTGCGCATGGGCCTGCCCGGCGGACGCGATCTACGTCGAGGGCGGTGACAACACCGACGAGGAGCGGTACTCCCCGGGCGAGCGGTACGCGCAGGTGTACCAGATCAACTACCTGCGCTGCATCTTCTGCGGGCTGTGCGTCGAGGCCTGCCCGACCCGGTCGCTGACGATGAGCAACGAGTACGAACTCGCCGGTGACAACCGCCAGGACCTGATCTACACCAAGGAGCAGCTCATGGCGCCGCTGCTACCCGGCATGGAGGCGCCGCCGCACCCGATGCGGCTCGGCTCGGACGAGCAGGCGTACTACACGGTGCGGTCGCAGGAGCCGTTCTCGCAGGGCGAGCCGCAGAGCACCGCCAACGTCGCCGGCAAGCCCCTGACGACCCGCGCGATCGAGGTCGGAGGGCACCATGGTTGACGCTCTTCGCGCGAGCACGCGTCGCCGGGGGGCGACCGCGTGAGCGCGCTGCTGCTGGCATCCGGTCAGTTGATGAACGGCCAGGTGCCCCTCGGCGAGGCCGTCGCGTTCTGGATCCTCGGACCGATATCGGTGGCGGGCGCGATCGGCATGGTGCTGCTGCGCAACGCCATCCACTGCGCGCTGTCGCTCGTGGGCACGATGATGTCGCTCGGCATGTTCTACCTGATCGAGCAGGGCCCGTTCCTCGGCTTCGTGCAGATCATCGTCTACACCGGCGCGATCATGATCTTGTTCCTGTTCGTGCTCATGCTGGTGGGCCGGGACTCCTCGGACTCCATCGTCGAGACGTTGCGCGGTCAGCGCTGGGCGGCGGCGGTGTTCGGCATCGCCTTCGCGCTGCTGGTGACGGTCGCGCTCGGCAAGGCGTTCTCGGACGAGCCGCCGCCGGTCAACCTGGACGGCCCGAACGCGGCCGGGGCGAACGTCCATTCGCTCGCGCAACTGCTGTTCACCCGGTACCTGTTCGCGTTCGAACTGACATCGGCGCTGCTCATCGTCGCCGCGATCGCCGCCATGATCCTGGCGCACACCGAGCGCGAGGAGCCCAAGCCCACGCAGAAGGCGCTGGCGCGCGCGCGGATCCGCTCCGGCCGCCCGCAACCGCTGCCCGGCCCGGGCGTGCTCTCCAGCGGGAACTCCGTCGGCACGCCCGCGCTGCTGCCGGACGGCTCGGTCGCGCAGGAGTCGGTGCTCATCGGCGCGGCGACCCACCCGCGGCAACCCAGCGCCGCCGAGCGGGACCGGGAGGCGCGCGAACTTCGCGAGCTGCAGGGCCGGGAGCCCCAGAAATGAGCACCCCACGCGATCCCTCCCTTCGGTCACGATCCCGCGGGGGCCCCGCATGAGCACCCCACGCGATCCCTCCCTTCGGTCACGATCCCGCGGGGGCCCCGCATGACTCCGACCTACTACCTGATCCTGTCCGCGCTGCTGTTCTTCATCGGCACCGTCGGCGTGCTGGTGCGGCGCAACGCGATCGTCGTGTTCATGTCGATCGAACTGATGCTCAACGCGGTCAACCTGTCGCTGGTCACCTTCGCGCGCATCAACGGCAGCCTGGACGGTCAGGTGATGGCGTTCTTCGTCATGACAGTGGCCGCAGCCGAGGTCGTCGTCGGGCTCGCGATCATCATGGCCATCTTCCGAACCCGCAGGTCGGCGTCCGTGGACGACCCGAACCTGCTGAAGTACTAGGGGCTCGCCGCAATGGACCAAGCCATGGTTGCCGCGACCGGCATCCAGTCGGGTGCGTGGCTGCTCGTCGCGCTGCCGTTCTTCTCCTCGATCATCTTGGTGGTGGTCGGGCGGCGCGGCGACAAGTGGGGGCACCTGCTCGGCGCCGGGCTCCCGGTCGTGCTGTTCGCCTACACCGTCGCGCTGTTCTTCTCGGTCAAGGGGCAGGGTGACCGGTCGGTCGAGCTGAAGATGTTCAGCTGGATCCCGGTCGCGGGGTTCCACATCGACGCGGGCCTGCTGCTCGACCCGCTGTCGCTGGTGTTCGCCCTGCTGATCACCGGGGTCGGTGGGCTGATCCACATCTACGCGGTCGGCTACCTGGACCACGACCCGGGCCGCCGCCGGTTCTTCGGGTACTTCAACTTCTTCCTCGCCGCGATGCTGCTGCTGGTGCTGGCCGACAACTACCTGCTGCTGTACGTCGGCTGGGAGTGCGTCGGGCTCGCCTCGTACCTGCTGATCTCGTACTACTTCAACCGCAACATCGCCGCGACCGCGGGCAACAAGGCGTTCTACGCCAACCGCGTCGGTGACGTCGGCATCTCGATCGCCGTCATGCTGATGTTCGCCTACTTCGGGACGACGTCGTTCTCGGGCGTGTTCAGCCACTTCGGCGTGAACGGCAACGCCACGAAGGGCGTCGCCGCCGCGATCTGCATCATGTTGCTGATCGGCGCCTGCTCGAAGTCCGGTCAGATGCCGCTGCAGGCGTGGCTGCCGGACGCGATGGAGGGCCCGACCCCCGTGTCGGCGCTGATCCACGCCGCGACGATGGTCACCGCCGGCGTGTACCTGATCGCCCGTTCGGCGGCCATCTTCAACTTCTCGCAGGCCGGGCGCACGCTCGTGGTGATCGTCGGGGCCGCGACGCTGCTGTACGGGAGCATCAGCGCGTTCGGGCAGGACGACCTCAAACGGGTGCTGGCCTACTCGACGGTCAGCCAGATCGGCTACATGTTCCTGGCGGTCGGGCTCGGCAGCGGCGTGTACGCGATCGGGATCTTGCACCTGCTCGGGCACGGCTTCTTCAAGGCCGCGCTGTTCCTGTCCGCCGGCGCGGTCATGCACGCGATGAACGACCGCATCGACATGCGGCGCTTCGGGGGCCTGGGCAAGGTGATGCCGGTGACCTTCGGGGTCTTCGCGTGCGGCTACCTCGCCATCATCGGCATCCCGCCGTTCACCGGGTTCTTCACCAAGGACAAGATCATCGAAGCCGCGTTCGACAAGGGCGGGACCTCGGGGGTGATCCTGGGCATCTGCGGGATCCTCGGCGCCGGCCTGACCGCCGCCTACATGACCCGCGCCCTGGTGATGACCTTCCTCGGCAAGCGGCGCTGGGAGGACGACGTCCACCCGCACGAGGCGGGCAAGGTCATGACGATCCCCATGGGCGTGCTCGCCGTGTTGTCGCTGGTCGGCGGCTACCTGCTCATCTACGGCGGCGGCGTGCAGCACTGGTTGACGCCGTCGCTCGGCCCGAGCGTCGAGGAGGGCGTGCACACCATCTCGCCCGCCGTCCTGGCGATCATCACCCTCGTCGTCGTGCTGTTCGGCATCTTCGGCGCCTGGGTCGGGTTCGGCATGCGGCCGGTGCCCAGCATCCGCCCGGTGGGCAACGCGATCACCGTCGCGGCCCGCAAGAACCTGTACGGCGACGCGTTCAACGAGGCGGTGCTCATGCGACCCGGGCAGTGGCTCACCCGGGCGCTGGTGTTCTTCGACAACCGCGGCGTCGACGGCGCCGTCAACGGCCTGGGCGCCGGCTTCGGCGGCGGGTCGGGCAGGTTGAAGAGGATCCAGACCGGGTTCGTGCGAAGTTACGCGCTGTCGATCATGGCCGGCTCGTTCGC
>SCQZ01000312.1 GCA_004299665.1 Jatrophihabitans sp. | reverse complement strand
CAGCGTCCGGTTGAGAATCGCGAGGTCTTGGCGCAGTTTGCCCAGAGTGATGCCGCGCCGCCGGAACGCGCTCTCCGCCCGCCGGCCGACCCTGACCTTCACCGCATCGAACCGTCCGGCAGCTGTCCGCCCTGGCACCAACGTCGACGCCGCACTCGTTGCGCGGGCGGCATCGATGCGGCCGAGAGTTACCGCATGGTTCACCCGCGCCGGAAGCACTGTCCAGGCGAGGAACCAGAGCGTCGCGCCCATCGCCGCGCCGACCAGCGTCATCGCGATCATCGGCGTGGCCCGTGGGTGAGCATGAGGTCCGGCAGGTCCGGGTCGGCGAGGCGCCTGATCCACGCGAACGATGCCGCGAAGATCGCGACGATGATGAGCAGCACGCCTTGCCCGGCGACGCTGCGGTAGGGCTGGGTGAACTGGGGCGGGAACAGGAACGCCATCGCCGCGCCTATCGCGAGCGTGATGCCGACGATGATCTGAACGCTGCGCCAATCACCACGACGGCCCGCCTCGATGCGCCGGCGTAGTTCGAGTTCTTCCCGGATCGATTCGGCCAGCCGTTGCAGCGCACTCGCCAGACCAGGGCCGCGCGAGCGGGCGTTGAGGATCAGTGTCGCGATCACCAGGTCGGCGCTCGGATCGGCAAGATCCTCGGCCAGCGCGGGCAGGGCGTCGGTCAGCGACTCCCGTGCCGCGAGCAGGCCGCGCAGCCGGGTCAGTGGCGGCTGCAGCGATGCCGGCGCGGTCTCCACGCTGACCGGGATCGCCTCACGCAGTCCCGCCGCACCGGAGACGAGGTCCTTGAGCGACTCGACCCACATTGCCAGCGCCTCCAGTTGAGCGACGCGGTCACGCTGCGCCGCGCGCGCCCCGAACAGCGCGGGCCATGCGACGACGAGCAAGAGCACGGCCGCCGCAGCTACCGGCCATCGGGTAGTCAGCAGCACAACCACCGCCAGGACGAGACCAGCGATCATCCGAGCACCGAACAGCGGGTCGCGTGCCGCGCGTGCCGCTCGTGCCAGCCGCGACGGCGGTCGAGCAGCGCCGGACGATCGACCGCCGAGCGCACCGGCGACGATCAGGACGACGCCCGTCGCGCCGGCCGCGGCGACCGTGGCGACGAGCAGGACCGAAGGATCGGTCATCGTCGCCACCCGCTGCCTGCGCCGTTGAAGGAGTAGTGGTGGTAGCCGAAGTCCGCCAACTGCGTGGCACAGGTCAACTCGGCGTCAGTAGGTTCCGCCTGCATCGTCGCGGGATCGAACGTGAACAGCGCCGAGGACTGGACGACGCGGTCGAACCCGTCGACCTGGCGGATCTCGTGGACGACGCGCCGCGGCAGGCCGGTGCGCGGATCGCGGACGCTGCGGAGGAACACGACGAGCTCGAGCGCGTCGGCGGCGAGCATGTGCGCGGTCTCGGCGGACAACCGCTCCTCGGATTGCACCGCGAAGCTGGCGATGCGGTTAAACACGCCAGTCGCGGTCTTGGCATGGATCGTGGTGAGGCTGCCGCCGCTGCCGCCCAGCGTCGCGTTCAGAAGGGCGATGATCTCCGGTCCGCGGCACTCGCCCACGATGACGCGACTGGCGTCCTGGATGAGCGTCTCCCGCACCAGATCGGCGAGTGTGATCTCGCCCCACTCGTCGCCGTACGAGCGTCGGGCCTCCAACGCGACGACATCATCGTGCGCACCCATCGCGGCGACATCGAGTTCGAGCGACGCCTCGATCGTGAAGATCCGTTCGTCCGCAGGGATCTCTCGAATCATGCTGCGCAGCAGCGTGGTCTTGCCGACACCTTGATCACCGGCGATCGCGCTGGTGAGCCGTGCGCGGACCGATGCACTCAAGAATGCAGCCACCTGGCGGCTGCAGGTGCCCAGTTCGACGAGGTCGTCCAACCTGATGCGCGGGTGCCGGTTTCGGCGGATGGAGACGGTGGGCCGATCGCAGACCCAACCGATAGCGGCCAGCCGCGAGCCGTCCGGCAGCCGAAGCCGCAGAAACGGGTTGGTGATGTCCCAGGGACGGCTGCTCAGCCCGACCCACGTGCCGAGCCGGCGGACCAGCTCGACCAGTTCGTCGTCGCTCTCAGCGACATGGGGACCTCGTACCTTCCGGCCGTCGGCGTACTTCACGAACGTCGTGTCGCAGCCGATGATGTTGACGTTCTCCACCTCGGGATCGTCGAGCAATGCCTGCAAGCGGTCGGCCTGGAACATCGCCGCCCACACCGCCCGGGATAGGTCCGCCTGCACACCCTCCGGCACGACCCGGGAGCACTCGGCAAGTTGCCGCGCGGCGTAGCTGCGGACCGTCTCGGTGATCAGCGCCCCGGCGAGCTGACGCTCGTCGTCGCCGCCCAGCGACGTTCCGGAGCTCGCGTACCGGCGCTTCTGCTCCACGAGTGCGGCACCGACCTCGCGACGCAGCTCGGCGACCAGTTCCGGCGGCGTTGCCGTCGGTTGGCTAAGTGGCATTCGCGTTCACCTGCTCCGTCAAGTTCGGAAGGCTGGTTTGTCGCGCCCGTGGTGCTCCGGCCTGCGAGGCAGCAATCTCCGCGACGACAGGGCCGGCGGAGCGCAGCAGGACCGAGCGTCCCGCGCCGCGATCGCCGGCCAGCCACCGTTGCAACCCTTTGCGGTCGCGGGCCACCCAACCGGCGACCGTGACGGGGATGCCCTGGTGGTCCAGAACAGCGCGCAGCTCGGCGACCGCGGCCATTCCCCGGCCTGAGTCGGCGACCACGACCGCCTGCACCGCTGGGCGCGTGCCATCCACGGACGTCACCGCCGGCAACAGCCCGCTGAGCAGGTCGCGCGCGTGGAAGAAATGCTCGGCGCTGTCGCCGACGACGAGCACGATCGCGTCGGCCGCTACGGCGAACGGGAACATCACTGTCCCCGGGACGAGCCGCCCGGCGTCCACGATCGTGTCCGTGCCGACGAGTCGCTGCGCCATTGCCTTGCCGTGCTGGCGGATCGCGATTCCCATCGGTTCGGCCTCGACCAGCCCGCAGACGACGGATACCCCCACGCTCGTCTGCATCGCGTGATGCCAGGCCCGATCCCAGCCCAGCGACGCCGGAGACTCGACGGCCAACCCGGCGATGCTCGGGCTGCGCGGCAGCACCTGCCCGGCCGGCCCGGACAGCCGCAGCGCGAGGTCACCGCCCGCGGGGTCGGCCTCCACCAGCAACGCCTGCGTCGGCCACAACGCCGCGATCAACAGCGCGCACGTGGTCGCGCCCGGCGCTCCCTTCACCCCGAAGACCGCGAGCACCGCTATCTCCCGGCCTTGACGAGCGCAACTAGACCGCTGGACGAGGCCGCCGCCAACTGCGCGGCCTCCGACTTGGGCACCGCAACGGACACGACGTAACCAGAGGTTGCCGGTAGCGCCACCGAGCCGACCACCGGAGCGGACGCGGCGAGCACCGTCGGCGCAGCCGAAGACCCACCGGTTGCGCTCGGCGGTGCAAGGACGACCACCATCACGTTGTCGCCTGCCTGCAGCCCCTCCGCGGGAAGCTGACCGGGCTTGACGGCGACCCCGACGACCGCCGAATCCGTCGGCAGCGAAGCCTGGTCGGTGATCATGTCGGGATTCAGCACCTGGCCTGTCACCAACCCGACGGCCGCCACCT
>SCQZ01000031.1 GCA_004299665.1 Jatrophihabitans sp. | reverse complement strand
CGAACCCCTTCGGATTCCTGGCGCAACTCGGTGACCGGCTGCGTGGCGCGCGGCCGGCCCTGCCGTGGCCGCGCGTGGTCGGCTACTGGCCCGCGGTGTTGCTGGCCGCCGCCGCGACACTCGCTGAGCTCGTCTTCAACGCCAGCACCACCTTGCCGCGGTTCATCGCCTGGATGCTGATCGGGTACGCGGCACTGAACGTGGTCGCGGGCGCGGTGTTCGGGGCGGACGCGTGGCGCTCGCGCGGCGAACTGTTCACCGTGCTGTTCGACCTCTGGGGCCGCCTCGGCTGGTTCCGGTTCGGCGCACCGGGCGGACGCGGGTTCGCCCGCGGTCTCGGTACGCCCTTCGAGCGCAGCGCGAGCCGGACCGTCTTCGTGCTGTTGCTGCTGGTGTCGATCTCCTTCGACGGCGCCCTGTCCACCCCGCAATGGGGACGTTTCGAGCGCCGTGTCCTGCCGTTCGGCGACCTGCACGGCCAGGAGCTGCTGCGCAGCATCGCGTTCCTGGCCCTGATCGTGATCATCTACGGCGTGTTCGCGACGTTCTCGGTGAGCGTGGCGGTCGCCGGCGGTCGCCACCGCCCCGTACGCGACACCCTGGCCGGACTGCTGCCGTCGCTGGTCCCCATCGCCTTCGGGTACCTGCTGGCCCATTACCTCCAGTACATCCTCGTCAACGGCCAGTTGATCCTGCCGCTGCTCGGGGCGCCCGGGGGCCCGGCGACGAACCTGCACCTGCCTTACCCGTTCAACGACAGCTACGAGGTGCACACGCAGCCGGTGCCGAACGCGCTGTTCTGGTACGTCGACGTCGCCGTCATCGTCGCGGTGCACATCGTGGCCGTGGTTCTGGCGCACCGGCACCTCGCCGTCGCTGCCCGATCACCCCGACACGCCCGGCGGGCCGAGTATCCCTGGATCGCGGCGATGATCGCCTACACGTGCCTGTCGCTGTGGCTGCTCGCCCAGCCGTTGACCGAGACCCCCACCCACCACGGCACCACCGCCGCGCCGCAAGCCGCAGCCTCCCGGGAGCCGCCCGCCCTAGGCTGACGGTGTTGCCTCCTCGGCGCTTGTGTTCTGCCCGCATAAGTGAGCCACCCGGCGTTCGCCGGTCGGCGTGGGTCGGCTGGCGATGGGTCGGCTGGCCGTGGGGAAGCGGGTGATCTGCGCGGCGCTTGTGTTCTGCCCGCATAGGTGAGCCACCCGGCGTTCGCCGGTCGGCGTGGGTCGGCTGGCGATGGGTCGGCTGGCCGTGGGGAAGCGGGTGGTCTGCGCGGCGCTTGTGTTCTGCCCGCATAGGTGAGCCACGGCAGGAGGCACCGTCGCGCTGGACGCACACCGCGGCCGTCGGGCGCTGTCTGGCTCGTTGGTGCGGGCAGAACACAAGCGTGGGGGAGGGTGGTCCTCGCGTCGGGCGCTGTCTGGCTCGTTGGTGCGGGCAGAACACAAGCGCTCGCGAGGGTGCTCACCGGTCCGCAGGTCCGCCGATGCCGGTCCGCCGTCCACAGCGCGGGGGCAGTCCACAGGCCGGTCGTCCGCGGGTCCGTCGACGCTCGGCACGGGGCAGCCTTGCGGTATGGATCTGGGGCCGGTGCTGCGGGCGGCGCGACGCTCGCGGCGGCTCAGCCAGCGCGAACTCGCAGCGCACGCGGGCGTCCCGCGCTCGACGATCGACCGGATCGAGGCGGGCCGTACCTCGGCGAAGTTCGAGACCGTCGCGTCGCTTCTTGCCGCCACGGGCTACACGCTGCTCATCGCTGACTGGCGCGGCCGGCAACTCGAGTACGACCCCGACAGGGAGCGTCTGGTGGACCGGGCCGGGCGTCACTTCCCGGCACACCTGGATTCGGGCGAGGTCACCAGCATCTGGTCCGACCCATGGTGGGGCTGGTACCGCATCGCCTGGTGGAAGAAGGACAACCCGCTGGTCCCGGACCACACCTACTTCAAGATCCCGTGGTGGGCCCGCCGTGGCCGGGAACTGAGCCCGTCCGAGAAGCGCGAACTCTGGATGGACGCGACATGACGCGCCTCCCGTCGGGCCGGAGTGGCCCGCCCGACGTCGAATCAGACGCCGACCGGGTGCCAGACGGTCTTGGTCTCGACGAACGCCCCGAGGCGGGACGTGCCCGGATCCGCCCACCAGTCGGCGTCACGCACCAGCACCCGCTTGACGTTGTCGGCGGCAGCAACGCGCAGCGCCGCGCGGCCGGACTCCGGCACCCCGGTCAGGTCGATGGCGTTGACATCGCGGTGCGAGGCAAGCCACGGCGCCAGTTCCGCGCCGAGGCCGGTCAGGATGTTGACCACTCCCGCCGGCACGTCGGAGGTCGCCAGGACCTCGGACAGCGAGATGGCCGGCAACGGCGCCTCCTGCGAGGCGATCACCACCGCGGTGTTGCCGGTGGCCAGCACCGGCGCCAGCACCGACACCAGCCCGAGCAGCGAGGGCCGCTGCGGGGCGATGACCCCGACGACGCCCGTCGGCTCGGGCAGCGAGAAGGTGAAGTACGGCCCGGCGACCGGGTCGGTGGCGCCGGCGACCTGCGCGTACTTGTCCGCCCAGCCGGCGTAGTACACCCATCGGTCGACAGCCGCGTCGACCTGCGCCGCGGCGTCTGCCTCACCGGCCGCGGCCACCTCGGCGGCGAACTGTGCGCGACGGCCCTCGAGCAGTTCGGCGACCCGGTAGAGCACCTGGCCCCGGTTGTACGCTGTCGCGCCCGACCAGCCACCGAACGCCTTGCGGGCGGCCACGACGGCGTCGCGGACGTCCTTGCGCGACGCCTGCGCCGCGTGCACCACGCTGCCGGCATCGCCGGCGCCCGGGCCGGTCACCGGGTACGAGCGGCCCGATTCCGAGCGCGGGAAGGCGCCGCCGATGTACAGCTTGTAGGTCTTTCGGACCTCCAGCCGGTCGTCCCGGTCAGGAAGGCGGGTAGAGCGCCGGGGGTTCGAGCGTCGCTCAGCAACCTGTTCGCTCCGCGAGCGTCGCTCAGCAACCTGTTCGCTCCGCGAGCGTCGCTCAGCAACCTGTTCGCTCCGCGAGCGTC
>SCQZ01000311.1 GCA_004299665.1 Jatrophihabitans sp. | reverse complement strand
CGCCCCCGCCGCGCCCGCGCCGGCGGGGGCGGCGCTCGCCGCACGGGCAGCCGGTGCCGAGGCGGGAGCCGGCGCGACAGGGGCTGCAGCAGGGGCTGCGGCAGGGGCGGCGGGAGCCGTGGGCGCCGGTTCGGCGGGCTGGATCGCGGGCGCTGCCGCCGCTGCCTTCGCGGCGGGGGCCTTCTTGACCGGCGCCGCCTTGGCCGGCTGCGCGGGGAACGCCTCGGTCACCTTGCGGACGACCGGTGCCTCGATCGTGGAGGAGGCGGACTTGACGTACTCGCCCATCTCGCCGAGCTTGGCGAGCAGATCTTTGCTGGTGATGCCGAGCTCTTTCGCGAGCGCGGACACGCGGACCTTGCCTGGCACGTGACTCCTTTGTGGGAGGGACCAGGCAGATCCTTCGACAGATCGAGCCCGACCCCGTTAGTGGGTTGCGGTTCTCATCGCTGGCGCTTCATCGCGAGGCCATAGATCTTCAACTCCTGCGGGGTTCCGCTGGCGGGTGTGCCGAGCTTACCGGGCTTACCGGGCGTACCGATGCTACTGAGCCTACCGAGCCTGCCGGGTGACTCGCGACGAAGTCCCGCACCGCCGTCGGGTCCACCGGCCCGGACGTCCGCAACGCCCGGGCGAAGGCCCGCCGCCGCTGCGCGAGGTCGACGCATTCCGGATCACGGTGCAACCACGCGCCGCGGCCGGATGCGCGATGACGCGGGTCCGGAACGACCGGCAGCGCCCCACCGGGCGCCGACCGGGTCGCGTCCGGCGCCACGACGACGCGGAGCAACTCGGCGGCCGCCGCACGCCGACGGCACCCGATGCATGTGCGCACGGGAACCCCCGACGTCCTGACGGCCACCGGGCAGTCTACTCCTCCGGCCGGTTCAGCCGGAGTGCCCCCGCGGCTGCTCGCCACCGGGGGGTGCGCCGGCCTCGGCGTCGCTGTGGATGTCGATGCGCCACCCCGTCAACCGGGCCGCGAGCCGCGCGTTCTGGCCCTCCCGGCCGATCGCGAGCGACAGTTGGAAATCGGGCACGACGACGCGCACGGACTGCGTGACACGGTCGACGACGGTGGCGCTCACCACGTGCGCGGGCGAGAGCGCGTTGCCCACGTAGTCGGCGGGATCCTCCGCCCAGTCGATGATGTCGATCTTCTCCCCGTGCAGTTCGGCGACGACGTTGCGCACGCGCTGCCCCATCGGCCCGATGCAGGCGCCCTTGGCGTTCAGCCCGGCCACCGACGTCCGCACCGCGATCTTCGTGCGGTGGCCGGCCTCCCGGGCGACGTCGACGATCTGGACCGAGCCGTCGGCGATCTCGGGCACCTCCAGGGCGAACAGCTTGCGCACCAGGTTGGGGTGGGTGCGGCTCACCGTCACCTGGGGGCCGCGCAGCCCGCGTGAGACGCCGACGACGTAGCACCGCAACCGGGTTCCGTGCGCGTAGTCCTCCCCCGGCACCTGTTCGGACTGCGGCAGCACCGCCTCGACCTTGCCGAGGTCCACGAGCACCAGGCCGCGCTGCGCCGCGTGGGCGTCGGCCTGCACCACGCCGGTGACGATGTCGCCCTCCCGGCC
>SCQZ01000030.1 GCA_004299665.1 Jatrophihabitans sp. | reverse complement strand
GTGAAACAATCAGCACACAGCACCGACACCGAGAGGACATCCGTGATCCGCACCCGCGAGGCCGGGACGCTGCGCGCGTCCGACGTCGGCCAGACCGTCACCCTCGCCGGCTGGGTGGCCACCCGTCGCGATCACGGCGGCGTGACGTTCATCGACTTGCGCGACGCGAGTGGTTCGGCCCAGGTGGTGCTGCGCGCCGCGAGCGCGGAGGCGGCCGATGGCGCGGAGCCGACCGGTGGTGGCATTGCGCACGAGCTGCGCAACGAGTGGGTGGTGGCCGTGACCGGCGAAGTGCGGGCGCGCCCCGCGGGCAACGTCAACGCCGCGATCGCGACCGGTGAGGTCGAGGTCGTCGCGTCCGCGCTGACGGTTCTGAACGAGGCCGCCACCTTGCCGTTCCAGGTCGACGAGCACAGCGAGGTGGGGGAGGAGGCGCGGCTGCGGTACCGCTACCTGGACCTGCGCCGGCCGGGACCCGCGGCCGCGATCCGGCTGCGCAGCGAGGTCAACCGGGCCGCCCGCGACGTGCTGTACCGGCACCGGTTCGTCGAGATCGAGACGCCGACCCTGACCCACTCGACGCCCGAGGGCGCCCGCGACTTCCTGGTGCCCGCCCGGCTGCGTCCCGGCAGCTGGTACGCGTTGCCGCAGTCGCCGCAGCTGTTCAAGCAGTTGCTCATGGTCGCCGGCATGGAGCGGTACTTCCAGATCGCGCGCTGCTACCGCGACGAGGACTTCCGCGCCGACCGGCAGCCGGAGTTCACCCAGCTGGACATCGAGATGAGCTTCGCCGACCAGGACGACGTGATCGCCCTCGCCGAGGACGTCCTCGTGGCACTGTGGAGGCTGATCGGCCACGACATCACGACCCCGATCCGGCGCATGAGCTACCGCGACGCGATGGACCGGTTCGGCTCCGACAAGCCCGACCTGCGCTTCGGGCTGGAACTCGTCGACTGCACCGGCTACTTCGCGCACACGCCGTTCCGGGTGTTCCAGGCCCCCTACGTCGGTGCGGTCGTCATGCCCGGCGGCGCCGGGCAGCCGCGCAAGCAACTGGACGCCTGGCAGGACTGGGCAAGGCAGCGCGGGGCGCGCGGGCTGGCCTACGTGCTGGTCGGCGACGACGGGGAACTCGCCGGCCCGGTCGCCAAGAACCTCTCCGACGCGGAGCGCTCCGGGCTGGCCGCCCACGTCGGCGCCGGGCCCGGCGACTGCGTGTTCTTCGCCGCGGGCACCGGCACCTCGGCACGAGAGCTCCTGGGGGCGGTGCGGCTCGAGGTCGGCCGCCGCTGCGCCCTGATCGACGAGTCGCAGTGGTCCTTCGTCTGGATCGTGGACGCGCCGCTGTTCGAGCCGACCTCCGAGGCGGAGGCGGCCGGAGACGTGGCGGTCGGCGCCGGCGCCTGGACGGCCGTCCACCACGCCTTCACCAGCCCGAAGCCGGAGTCGATGGACACCTTCGACACCGACCCCGGGTCGGCACTGGCCTACGCGTACGACATCGTCTGCAACGGCAACGAGATCGGCGGCGGGTCGATCCGTATCCACCGCCGCGACGTGCAGGAGCGGGTCTTCGCGGTCATGGGGATCGATGCCGCCGCGGCGCAGGAGAAGTTCGGCTTCCTGCTCGACGCGTTCAGGTACGGGGCGCCGCCGCACGGGGGTATCGCCTTCGGCTGGGACCGCATCTGCGCCCTGCTGTCGGGCAGCGACTCGATCCGGGACGTGATCGCCTTCCCCAAGACCGGCGGCGGCTACGACCCTCTCACCGGGGCGCCCGCGCCCATCACGGCGCAGCAGCGCAAGGAGGCCGGCATCGACGCCGCCGTCGAGGCCTGAACGCTTCCGCGCGGGGCCACCGCACGCTACCGCCGAACATCGGATGCTCTCTCACCTAGCATCAGACGCGTGCGGACGACGATCGACCACGACCCGGCCGCCCCGCCGGACTGCGTGGGGCCGGGGCGAACATGATCGGCCCCACGGACCAGGGGAAGGTCCGCATCGTCGGTGCGGGGCGCGGCTTGCGGGAGCACCACCGTGTCCGCGAGCTCCGCACGTTCGACGGCTATCGGGCCAGGGATCCGTTCGCGAGCAGTACATGACGCTGTTCGGACCGGACGAGCCTGTCGCCGCGGCCGAGTACGGCGGCGAGGATGCTCCGCTCGCCGCCCGCATGCGGCCGCGCACGCTGGACGAGATCGTGGGCCAGGAGCACCTGCTCGCCCCGGGATCGCCACTGCGCAGGCTCGTCGAGGGCGACGCCCCGATGTCCCTGATCCTGTTCGGGCCGCCGGGCACCGGCAAGACGACCTTGGCCTTGATCGTCTCCGGCGCCACGCAGCGACGCTTCGCCATGCTGTCCGCGCTCAACGCCGGCGTGAAGGACGTCCGCGCGGCGATCGAGGAGGCGCGCCGCGAACTCGGCCGCACCGGCCGGCAGACGGTGCTGTTCATCGACGAGATCCACCGCTTCTCCAAGACCCAGCAGGACTCGCTGCTGCACGCTGTCGAGGCCCGCCACGTCACCCTCGTCGCCGCGACGACGGAGAACCCGTTCTTCTCGGTCGTCTCCCCGCTGCTGTCACGCTCGCTGCTGCTGACCCTGCAGCCGCTGGGCGACGACGCGATCGGCGTGCTCGTGGACCGCGCACTGGTGCAGGACCGCGGGCTCGGCGCAGCGCTCACCCTCGACACGGATGCCCGGGCCCACCTGCTGCGGATGGCCGGCGGCGACGCCCGGCGCGCCCTGACGGCACTGGAGGCCGCTGCCGGCACCGCCCTCGCCGAGGGCAGGACGGCGATCGATCTCGCGACGCTCGAGCAGGCCGTGGACACCGCGGCCGTTCGCTACGACCGCGACGGCGACCAGCACTACGACGTGATCAGCGCGTTCATCAAGTCGATCCGCGGCTCGGACCCGGACGCCGCGCTGCACTACCTGGCCCGGATGATCGAGGCGGGGGAGGACCCGCGCTTCATCGCGCGCCGGCTCGTCGTGCACGCCAGCGAGGACATCGGCCTGGCCGACCCGACCGCGCTGCTCTCCGCCACCGCCGCCGCGCAGGCCGTGCAGTTGATCGGCATGCCGGAGGCGCGGATCAACCTTGCCCAGGCGACGATCCATCTCGCCCTCGCCCCGAAGTCCAACGCAGTGATCACGGCGATCGACGCGGCGCTGAGCGACGTGCGCGGCGGGCTCGCGGGCGCGGTGCCACCGGCGTTACGGGACAGCCATTACACGGGGGCGAAGAAGCTCGGCGCCGGCGCGCGTTACACATATCCGCACGACCTGCCCGATGGCGTGGCCGCGCAGCAGTACCCTCCGGACGAACTCGTGGGACGCGACTACTACCTGCCCGGCAACCGCGGTGCCGAGAAGGCGATCGCCGAACGGCTGGCCCGGTTGCGCGCGATCGTGCGCGGACGCGCCGGCGGCGATCCGTAGGCCGTCAGCCGCCGCCCCTGCGGCCGAGCAGGTGGAACACCCGGCTCAGTCGCCGGTAGGGGTCGCGGGCAGCGGCCTGCGCCTCCACCTCGACGATCGCCGCGACCTGCTCCCGATCGGCGGGGTCCACATGAACCCCGGCGAACTCCAGCCAGTCCACGAACAGCCAGACGCCGTACCACCCCAGCGGTTCGACGCCGCCGGCGCGCAGCAGGTCCTCGAGTTCCTCGACGGTGTCGGCCCGTCCCCGGACGCCGAGCACGCCGATCTCGGTGCGAGAGTCGAACGCGGCGAGGGCGTCGGCCCAGCGCCGCTCCAGGGCGGGGCGCACCGCCATCGTGTGCGCGTTCCCGGTCATGATCGACACCAGCCCGCCGGGCGCGGCGCAGCGGCACAGTTGCTCCACCAGCGGCCCGGGCGCCTCCAGGTAGCCCAGGACCCCGTGGCACAGCACCGCGTCGAAGCGCCGTCCGGCCACGGTATCGGCGGCGCGCTCGCCGTCGGCGGCGAGCAGGCTCACCCGCTCCCGCGCGGGGCCGGGCAGGCGCGCGAGGCGCTCCCGTGCCTTCTCCAGCATCACCGGTGACGGGTCGAGCAGCGTCACCTCGTACCCGGCCGCGGCCAGCGGCAGCGACTGGTGGCCGGCGCCGCCGCCGACGTCCAGGACCGTGGCGGGCGGCGGTGGGAGGTGCGCCGTCAGCTGCCGGTGCATCACCTGCGTGCGCACGGCGCCCTTGACCGAGGTGTAGGCGTCGTCGGCGAATGCCGTCGCCACCAGGTCGCTCCAGGTGTTCTCGCCCACGGCACCAGGCTATGGCCGATCGCGTGAGAACCCGGGCGGCGTACCCGATAGGGTCGACTCGGCCACACTGCGCCGTTCCGTCGCGTCCGTCCGCCGATCCAGCAAGGAGGCCCCACGTTGTCTGCAGGGGCAATCGCCGCGCTCGTCGCCGCCTGTGCCTTCGCGCTGCTCGTGCTGCTGCTCGCCGTCCCGCTGCTCAAGCTCGGCCGCACGCTGGACGAGGCGACACTGGCGATCCGCAAGGCGCACGAGGGCGCCACGCCGCTGCTCGACGAGGCGCAGGGAACGATGACGCAGGTCAACGCGCAACTGGTCCAGGTCGAGGGGATCACCAGGAACGTCAGCGCCATCTCCACGAACGCGGCGGCGATGTCCGCCGTCGTCTCCAGCACCCTGGGCAGCCCGCTGATCAAGGCGGCGGCCTTCACCTACGGCGTGCGCAAGACGATGAGCAAGCGGCGCGACGCGGACGACCTCAAGCAGGCGCGACGTGCGCGGCGGGGGAGGTAGCCCGATGCGCAGGCTGTTC
>SCQZ01000310.1 GCA_004299665.1 Jatrophihabitans sp. | reverse complement strand
GGTCAGCCCCCGCATGGCATGCTCGCCGACCCGGTGACCGTCACCGTGAAGGGCCACAGGTTCGACAACAGGCTTGGCGCCTTCAGCGTCACCGTCGCCTGGGTGCCCTGGGTGGCGTTGGCCGGGCAGGTGGTGATCGTCGTGGTGATACTCAGCGGGCTCGCGGCGTTCGTCGCCGTGGCCGTGGCATTCGTCTGGCAGGCGCTGTCGCAGGTGCCGGCAGTCGTGGTACCGACGTCCAGGGCGACCTGACGCGCGGCTTCCCGCGCGGCCTGCGTGATGGTGATCTGGGAGTAGAACAGCATCCCCGCCCAGATCAGGCCGAGGATGAGGGGGACGAGCGCGAAGGTCCAGATGAGGGCGAACTCGACCGCTTCGGCACCGTCGTCACCGCGGGGCGTGCGCCCCGGCCGACTGCCTCGCATGATTCCCCCTCTGACCTGCTGCGTCTGACCTGTTGCGTCGGTGCCGCGCCTCCCCTGATGACAGAACTGCGGGGCCGTTCACAGCGCGGCGCTGAGGCCGTTCGCGATGTGCTGGATGTACTCGCTCAAGCTCGTCCCGAAGAAGGCGATCGCCAAGGCGATGACCACGGCGATGAACCCGACCAGCAGTGCGTACTCGGTTGCGGTCGCGCCGCGGTCTCGTCTTTCGCCGGCAGCCGCCGCGGAACCTGCGCTCGCGGCCCTGATGCGGTCTCGGACCCAGGCTGGCCGTGCCATGCGATTTCCCTCCGGCGGATCGGACTTCGGTTCGGGAGCGGCCTCGCCCCGGAGCGCGTGCTCCGGGGCGAGGCGCACGGACTCAGATCCAGCCCTGAACCGTGTCCCCGATCTTGGTGAAGAAGTCGCTCAGTTCGCTGCCGAAGAACCACACGGCCGCGAAGATCACCAGTGCGATCAGGGCGACGAGCAGCGCGTACTCCGTCGCGGTCGCGCCGCGGTCCTTCCTCTCGGCGAGCTCGGCCGCCTTGACCTGGAACGCGACGAGGAACGCCATCAGCTTGTTCATCCGATTCCCCCTCTTGGGAACTGCCGCGCGGTTCCCCCCGCCACGGCCGGTCGGCACGGTGCCGCCGTCGGGGAACACCATGCCGGGTGTGGCCGCAGCCTGTGCAGCGTCCGAAAGGGCAGACTAGCTCGGCCGATCGGCCGACGTGTCGGTCGTTCGGCCGACATCAGACGCCGTTCGGCCGCAACCTCCTCCGAACGGTATCGGCGACGGTAAGGGCCTCGTAACGTTTCCACGAATACGTCCCGTGCACCGGGGAGCCGGTCAGTGATGTCAGCCCTTGCGATCGCCGATGCGGCCGGCGCGGCCCCGGTCCGGGGGCGCCGGCGGAGCGGACGTGCGCTCACCCCGGTCGTGGTCCTGGCGCTGACGGGCGCGCTGCTGGCCGTCCGCCGGGCGCAGGCGCCCTTTGCCGACGGCGACATCCTGTGGGGCACGCGCTCTGGATCGGACATCCTGGCCGGCCACGGGCTGCCCCACGCCGACTCCTACTCCTGGACGGCACACGGCGTGCCCTGGGTGCCCAACTCCTGGGGCTGGAACGTGCTGCTCGCCCTCGCGTACCGGCTCGCCGGATTCGTCGGTATCGCGCTGCTGGGGATCGCGCTGCTGGCCGCCACCGGGGCCCTGCTGGGGGTGGCGGTCCGGCGCGCCGGCGCGGCGACCGCGTGGGGTGCGCTGACCATGCAGATCGGCCTGGGGCTGCTGGCGCTGTTCCTCTACCCGCGCGCGCAACTCGCGGACTATGCCGCAGTCGTGGCAGTTCCGCTGTTGGTGTCCGATGCCCTCGGCTCGTCGCGCTCCGCGGCACGCCGGGCCGCGATCGGCCTGGTCGCCGTCCAGGTCGTCTGGATGAACCTGCACACCACCGCGGTGATCGGGCCCGTGATCGTCCTCGCCGTCGGGGCCGGCACGTTCGCGTCGGACCGGTCGCGCGCCACCGCGCTGCGCACGCTCGGACTCGCGGCGCTCACGGCGGGTGCGTGTCTGGCGACGCCGTACGGCACTGCTCCGATCGCCCATCTTGCCGAGGTCCGCGCGGCATCGGTCGGCCTCATCTCGGAGTGGCGTCCCGCGGGGTTCGGCAGCCCGGAACAGATCCTCGCCGTCATCGCGCTCGCGTTCGGTGCCGTTGCGGCGCTGTCGTGCGTGCGCCGGCGCTCCTTCGACACGGTCGCGTTGCTGGCCGTGTTCGCTGTGATGACCGCGACCGCGCTGCGGTTCGCCCCACTTCTCATGCTGGTGGCGATTCCACCGCTGGCCCGTGCCGCAGGACGGATCCGTGCCAGGCCGCAGTTCGTCGACCGGATCTGTGTCCTTGCGCTGGCGATCCTCACCGTCGTGTGCGCGGCAGGTGCGGCGGGCTTCGCGCACCCCGGCGCCCAGAACACCAGCCCGCGCCTGGTGGACGCCCTGCCTCACGGGTGCCGCCTGGTCAACGACATGGGCGTGGGCGGTGCGGTGATCCTGTCCCGCCCCGACGTGCTCGTCTCGATCGACAGCCGCAACGACATGTACGGCCGCGCCGCGGAGCTCACCGCACTGCGCGTGCTCGGTGACGCGGCGTACGGGGACAGGTACGTGACAGAGCATCGTGTCACCTGCGTGCTGGCGCCGACCGGCGCGCCGCTGGTGACAGCGCTCTCGCACGCTGCGCAGTGGCGCGTGGCGGCCACCGATGCCGACCGGACCCTCCTGCTCCCGCGGGGTGTGCGGTGAGCACGACCGCGCAGCGCCGGGCAAGCCTCGACCGGCCGGGTCGAGGGTGGATCGATCACAACTGGCGAACTCCTCACTACCTCGCCCTGGCCGTCATCGCGCTGCTGCAGACCTTGGTGCGCGCGGACGTGCCCCTCGGGCAGGACGCGTACTGGGAGGCTCGTTACGGCCTCGACGTGATCCGCACCGGCTCCCTCCCGCGGGCGGACACCTACTCCTGGACCGCGCACGGCGCGCCGTGGATCCCCAGTTCCTGGGCGTGGAACGTCGTCCTCGGGTCCGGGTACGACGCGATGGGCTACCTCGGCCTGTGGGTGCTCGCGGCCGCGGTCTCGGTCCTGTCGGCGCTCGCGATCGCGGCGGTGGCACGGCGGGCAGGCGCCCGGCCCTGGCCGACCCTGGCCGTCTACGCCCCGATCGGGATGCTCGGGCTCGAGTCGGTCCCGCGCGCCCAGACGCTGTCCAACGTCGCCGCCGTCCTGGTGGCCGTCCTCGCGGGGCAGGTGATGACACGCTGCGGGCGGCGCGCGGTGGTCGGCTGGCTGCTGGTGCTCTGCGCCGTGCAGATCGCGTGGATGAACCTGCACTCGATGGCACTGCTCGGCCCGGTCCTGGCCGCCGCCGCCGGGCTCGCCGTGCTCGCCGGCCGTCGAACCGCCGACCGGCGAGCAGTCGGGCGGCTGGTCGTGATCACGGCCACGACGGCGGCCAGTTGCCTGGCAACCCCCTACGGCGTGGAACCGATCACTCACGCCGCTGCCGTCCGCGCGGCGTCGGTCGGCCTGGTGACCGAGTGGGTTCCCGCCGGTTTCGGCAGCGTGTCCCAGTTCCTCACGCTGATCGCGGTCGCTGCGGGAGTCGTGCTGTGCGTGCGGGCCTGGCGCGGGCAGCGGTTCGTCCTGGCCGCCTGCCTGCTGGTGCTGGCGGTCGCGACGGCGAGCGCCATCCGGTTCCTGCCGATGCTGGCCGTCGCTGCCACCCCTGAGGTCGCACTCGCCGTCGGTGCACTGCGGGTACGCGAGGGCTTCATGCGCTTCTGCGTGGCGGCCGTCGCGGTGGTGCTCGCGGCGCTGGGGGCGACGGGCTGGCGTGATCTCGCGGCCCTGGACCCGCTGGTCAGTCCGGGGCTGGTCCGCGCGATACCCGGCGGATGCCGCCTGCTGAACGACGATCTGGCCGGTGACGCCGTCGTCCTCGCCCGGCCCGACGTCCGGGTGTCACTCGACGGTCGCAACGACATGTACGGGCGCGCCCGCGTCGAGAAGGTACTCGACGAGTTCGCGAACAGGCCGGGCACGATGGAGCAACTCGACCGGCAGCACGTCGGTTGCGTGCTCGGTCCCTCCTCCATGGCGCTGGTGCAGGCCCTACGCTCCCAGCCCGGCTGGCGCGTCGCGGGGCAGGACACGCTGCGCACCCTCCTCGTGCTGTCGGAACCGTCGTGACCGTGACGGCGGCGACCGCAACCGCTCCGGCCCCGGCCAGGCTGGGGGTGCGGATCGGATGGCTGGCATCGACGGCGGCGGCCTGGCTGCTGGCGATCGGTTTCGCGTGGTTCTGCTGGTTCGCGGTCCACGGCGGCGTGCACGGCATCGACTCCCGCGCGTACTGGCTGGCGGCCCACCGGGCCGACCCCTATCGGGCCGCGCCGGGGACACTCGACGCCTACCTGTACCCGCCACCGTTCACGCTGCTGATCTGGCCGTTGGCCCGCCTGCCGCTATATGCATTCAACGAGGTCTGGCTGCTGGCGGAGGCCGCCGTCTTCGCCTGGCTGCTACGACCCCTCGGCCTGCGCTGGGGGGTGCCGGCGTTCCTCATGTGCTTCGCCGAACTGATCGTCGGCAACGTCCACGCCTTCCTGGCGCTCGTCATGGTGTTCGGGGTGCGCCGCGGAGCGCCGTGGGCGTTCGCGCTGCTGACGAAGGTCGCCACCGGCGCTGCGCCGCGAGCGCGACGACCCCCACGCCGGT
>SCQZ01000309.1 GCA_004299665.1 Jatrophihabitans sp. | reverse complement strand
ACCGTGATCGCGCCGATGACGAACGGCAGGCGGGCGTCGACGTACTCCACCAGCTTGCCCGCCACGAACGGCGCCAGGCCGCCGCCGATGAACCGCACGAAGCCGTAGGTCGCGCTGGCGACCGGGCGCTCGACGGGCGCGATGCTCATGACGGCCGTCGTCACCAGGGTGTTGTTCACGCCGATGAAGGCGCCGGAGACGATCACCGCCGCGATGACCACGGTGCGGTCCGCGTTCCAGATCCCGATGACGGCCAGGTCGAGCGCCAGCAGCACGAAGTTGCCGTACAGGGTGCCCGGTGTGCCCAGCCGCGCGCGCAGCCACGGCGCCACCCAAATCGCGAAGATCGCCACGAGGATGCCCCAGCCGCAGAACACCAGACCGAGCTGCTGCGGCGTGATCGGCCTCATCAGGAACGGCGCGTAGCCGAGCATCGTGAAGAAGCCCCAGTTGTACAGCAGGCCGACGACGCTGGTGGTGGCCAGCGCGCGGTGGCGCAGCGCCTTGATCGGCTCGCTGATCCGCTCCTTGCGTGCCGGCGGGGGCGTCCTGGGAAGCAGGATCACCGTCGCCACCAGCGAGACGGCCATCAGCACGGACACGCCGAAGAACGGCCCGCGCCAGCTGATCGACCCGAGCTCGCCGCCGAGGATCGGGCCCGCGGCGATGCCGATCCCCAGCGCCGTCTCGTAGAGGATGATCGCGCCGCGGAACCCGCCGCTGGCGGAGCTGACGATGACCGCCAGCGACGTCGCGATGAACAGCGCGTTCCCTAGGCCCCAGCCGGCCCGGAAGCCGACGATGCCGTCGATCCCCCCGGAGGCGCCGGCGGCCGCGGCGAAGATCACGATCAGGATCAGGCCGGCGACCAGGGTGCGCTTGGCGCCCAGCCGGCTGGACACCCATCCCGTCACGAGCATCATCACCGCGGTCACGACCAGGTAGCTGGTGAACAGCAACTCCACCTGGCTGGGCGTCGCGTGCAACTGGCCCGCCAACGTCGGGAGGATCGGGTCCACGAGGCCGATCCCCATGAAGGAGATGACGCACGCGAACGCGACGGCCCACACCGCCTTCGGCTGCCGGAACGGGCTCGCCGCGGGAGCGTGCGAGGCGGTCGGGTCGGCGGCGGTCGGGTCGGCGGCGGGGTTCATGCGCGGTCCTGCGATTCGGTGTCGTCGTGAGGGGCGATCAGGATGCGGACGGCGGGCAGTGCCGCGATCAGCGCACGGCGCGACGATTCGTCCAGGCCGTCCAGGTGTCGCCGCAGCGCGGCGGTGCGGGCGGCCTGGCGGTCGGCGAGGACCTTGCGGCCGACGTCGGTGATCCGCACCAGGGTCGCGCGGCCGTCGGTGGGGTCGGGGACCCGCTCGGCCTGGCCGGCCAGTTCCAGACGGTTGACCAGCGAGGTCATGCCGGGCTGGGAGATCGCCTCGCGCTCGGCCAGGTCGCTGATCCGCAGCGGCCCGAAGCGGGTCAGGGTGTCCAGCGTCGTGACCGTGCTGGTGCTGATCGAGGTAGGAGCCTGTCGCCGCACCCACATGACCAGGTGTTCGATCCCCTCGGCCACGTCAGCCATGTCGGCCCTGTCGGCCCTGTCGGCCCTGTCGTCGGCATCGTCGGCATCGTCCGCTCTGCGGTTCACGAGGTCCGATCATATCGTTCAGTTATATAACGGCGCGATGTATTGTGGCGATCATCTCGGGGGTCCGGCCGACCGGGCGTGGTGCCTCCCGCCGGCACCGCAGGCTGGGGCAGGATCTAGGGCGTGACCGCCGCCCCGCCGCCGCCGCACGACCTGCTCGACGAACGCGTGCGCGACGGGCTGGCCGGCATCGGCCGCGGGGCGTTCCAGGCAGACCCGTTCGCCTGGCAGATGTTCGACGCCATGGCCGGCAGCCGGCTGCTCGACATCTGGGCGCGGCGGCTGCGCGAGCGCGGTCTGGGCTACTACACCATCGGCTCGGCCGGGCACGAGTCGAACGCGTTCGTCGCCGCGGCGCTGCGGGTCGACGATCCCGCCCTGCTGCACTACCGATCCGGCGGGTTCTTCCTCTACCGGTCCTTGCAGGCGGGGCGGGCGTTGCACGACGGGTTGCGCGCGGTGCTGCTCGGGATGCTCGCCGCGGTGGAGGACCCCGCCTCCGGCGGTCGGCACAAGGTCTGGGGCGACGCCTCGCTCGCCGTCATCCCCCAGACCTCGACGATCGCCTCCCACCTGCCCCGCGCGGTGGGGCTGGCGTTCGCCCTCGGCCGCGCCGCCCGGCTACGCCACCCGGCGCCGTGGCCGGCCGATGCCGTGGTGGTCTGCAGCTTCGGTGACGCGTCGCTGAACCACTCCACGGCCGCCGGCGCCCTGAACGCCGCCGGGTACACGGCGACCCAGGGGTTGCCCCTACCGGTGCTGTTCGTCTGCGAGGACAACGGGCTCGGGATCTCGGTCCCGACCCCGGCCGGTTGGGTCGCCCAGGCAGCGCAGCGGCCCGGCATCGCCTACTTCGCCGCCGAGGGCGACGACCTCGCCGGGCTCGCGGTCACGGCGTGCGACGCCGTCGAGCACGTGCGCACCCGGCGGGCGCCCGCCGTTCTGCACCTGCGCACGGTGCGTTACCTCGCCCACGCCGGCTCGGACGTGGAGACCGCCTACCGGGCGCCGGCCGACCTCGCCGCCGACGCCGCCCACGACCCGCTGCTGGCGCTGGCCGCGGCGCTCGGCAACGGACCCGCGCTGCTGGCCCGCTACGACGCGATCTCGCGCCGCATCGAGACCATCGCCGAGGAGGTGGCGACGGCGCGGACCCTCGGTTCGGCCGAGGAGGTGGTGGCGCCGCTCGCGCCGCGGACCGCCGCACGCCCGCCCGCCCATGTCGCCGACGAGGCCCGCCGCGAGGTGTTCGGGGGCAAACTGCCGGAGGAGGCGGGCGCGTTCACCCTGGCCCAGTCGATCAACTCGACGCTCATCGACGAGATGGCCGCGCGCCCCGGCATGCTGGTGTTCGGCGAGGACGTCGCGCGCAAGGGCGGCGTCTACGGCATCACCCGCGGTCTGCAGCAGCGATTCCGCGCGACGCGCGTGTTCGACACCCTGCTCGACGAGCAGACGATCCTGGGGCTCGGGCTCGGGCTCGGGCTGTGCGGGATGCTGCCGGTGCCGGAGATCCAGTACCTGGCGTACCTGCACAACGCCGAGGACCAACTGCGCGGCGAGGCGGCGAGCCTGCGGTTCTTCTCCCACGGCACCTACACGAACCCGATGGTCGTGCGGGTCGCCGGGCTGGCCTACCAGCGAGGCTTCGGCGGCCACTTCCACAACGACAACGCCGTGGCGGTGCTGCGCGACATCCCCGGCCTCGTCGTCGCGGTGCCGGCCCGGCCCGAGGACGCCGGACCCCTGCTGCGCGCCTGCCTGGACGCCGCGGAGGCGGACGGGCAGGTGAGCGTCTTCCTGGAGCCGATCGCGCTGTACCACGAGCGGGACCTGTACCAGCCGGGCGATCGCGGGTGGACCGCCGACTACGTCCCCGGCGCGCGCGCCGCGATCGGCTCGGCCCGCGTGCACGGCGACGGGGCCGACCTGACGATCGCCACCTTCGGCAACGGGGTGCGGATGTCGCTGCGGGTGGCCGATCGCCTGGCCGCACAGGGCATCGCGGCGCGTGTCCTGGACCTGCGCTGGCTCGCGCCGCTGCCCGTGGACGATCTGATGCGCGAGGCCGCCGCGACCGGCGCGGTGCTGGTCGCCGACGAGACCCGCCGGTCCGCGGGTGTCGGCGAGGGGATCGTCACGGCCCTGGTCGAGGGCGGCTTCCGGGGGCGGATCGGCCGCGCGGCCAGCGTGGACAGCTTCGTCCCGCTCGGTGCGGCCGCCGGGCACGTGCTGCTGGGCGAGGACCAGATCGAGGCCGCCGCGCGCGAACTGCTGGCGCGCTGAGCACGCCCGGGCGCCGCGTCAGCCGATTGCGGTGAGCACGCGGTCCAGCGCGTCGAGGGCGCGATCGAGTTCCTCGGCCGTCACGGTCAGCGGCGGCCGGAACCGCAGCGACGACGTCCCGCAGCCGAGCAGCAGCACGTGCTCGTCCTCGCGCAGCCGGCGGATCACGTCGTTGCGCAGCTCGGCACTGGGCAGGGTGAAGGCGCACATCAGCCCGCGCCCCCGGGGGTGCGACACCACGGCATGACGTGTCGCAAGCGCCTGCAGGCCGGCCAGCAGCCGGACGCCCATCGCGGCGGCGTTGTCGAAGAGATGATCACGCTCGATGACCTCGAGGATGCGACGGGCGCGCACCATGTCGGTCAGGTTGGCGCCCCAGGTCGAGTTGATGCGTGAGGGCACGACGAAGACGTTGTCGGCAACCTCGTCCACCCGGCCACCGGCCATGACGCCACACACCTGGGCCTTCTTGCCGAATGCGACGACGTCCGGCCGCACACCGAGTTGCTGGTAGGCCCACGCGGTGCCGGTCATGCCGACGCCGGTCTGCACCTCGTCCATCACGAACAGCGCGTCGAACTCGCGGCACAACTCCTGCATCGCCTGCAGGAACTGCGGACGCAGGTGGTTGTCGCCCCCCTCCCCCTGGATCGGTTCGGCCACGAAGCACGCGATGTCGTGGGGGTGCCGCTCGAAGGCGGCGCGGGCCTGCGCGAGCGCCTCGCGCTCGGCGGCCTCGACGTCGTCCACGAGGTTGACGGCGGGCGAGTCGATGCGGGGCCAGTCGAACTTCGGGTAGCGCGCGACCTTGGCCGGGTCGGTGTTGGTCAGGCTCATCGTGTAACCGCTACGGCCGTGGAAGGCGTGACGCAGGTGCAGCACCTTCGTCCCGAGCGCCGGGTCGATGCCGTGCGCCTCGTTCCAGCGCGACTTCCAGTCGAAGGCGATCTTCAGCGCGTTCTCCACGGCGAGCGCGCCGCCGTCGATGAAGAACAGGTGCGGCAGTTCCGGGTCCCCCAGCACCCGCGCGAAGGTCCGCACGAAGCGGGCCATCGGCACCGTGTACACGTCGGAGTTGGAGGGCTTGTTGACGGCGACGTGCGCGATCTCGGCGAGGAACTCGCGATCCTCGGCCAGCGCCGGCGGGTTCATGCCGAGGGCGGACGAGGCGAAGAACGTGAACAGGTCCAGGTACTCGGTCCCGGTCCGGGCGTCCACCAGCGTGGCCCCGCACGATTTGTCCAGATCCAGCACGAACTCGAAACCGTCGATGAGCATGTGCTCGCCGAGGGTGTCGTGCACCGACGCGGCCGAGATCGGCGTGCCGGGCCGGGTGGCGTGAGGAGTCGTGATCGAGGTCATACGACCATTCTAGCGGGATGCTTTCCGGTGTCGCTGTCATGTCACCGGAAATATTCCGGTCACGGGCGGTGCGGACGGGCCTCGTAGAACGTCTGCAGCACCACCGTCGTGCGGGTCGAGACGCTGGCCCGGCGGCGCAGGTCGCGGATCAGCGCCTCCAGCGCCGACGGCCCGGCGACCCGCACCTTGAGCAGGAAGCTGTCCTCACCGGCCACCGAGTGACACTCCTCGA
>SCQZ01000308.1 GCA_004299665.1 Jatrophihabitans sp. | reverse complement strand
GCCGTCGTCCCACAGCGCCAGCAGCCCGAGGTCCGGCACGGGCGCGTACGCCGCCGCGCGGGTGCCGATCACCGCCCGGACATTTCCGCGCCGCACCGCCAGCCACCGGCGGTACCGCTCGGCGGGGCCGAGGTCCGCCGTCAGTGCGACGTGCGAACCGGGCGGCAGCCGCGCGGTCATCGCGGCGTCGAGCCGGGCCAGGTCGCGCGCATCGGGCACGACGATCAGCGCGCCCCGGCCGGCGGCGAGGGCCTGCTGGCCCGCCTCGGCCAGCCGGGCGGGCCAGTCCTCGCCGGGCAGCGCCGTCCAGACGGCACGGGCGGCGCGTCCGGCGGCGACGGCGGACAGGAACGCCGGTCCGGACCGGTAGCGGGCGAACGTCTCCGGATCCGGTGCCGGCGGGGGTGCCGCGGCCTCGGCCGGCGGCGCCGCCTCGGCGGCAGCGTGCCGGGACGGCACCGCGAGTCGCGCGACGTCCACGAAGCAGCCGCCCCAGCGGTCCGCCACGTCGCGGCACAGCGCGGACGTCTCGGTGGTCAACACCGGCTCGCCGACGGCGCGCTCGACGTAGGAGAGCATCCCGTCGTGGCCCGACTCGGCCAGCCGCTCCAGCACGAACCCGTCGACCAGGCGCCCGGCGAACCGGACCCGGACCCGCGACCCGGCGCTCACCGCCGCGTCGAGGTCGTCCGGGACGAGGTAGTCGAAGGGCCGGTCCAGGTGCGGCAGCGGCACGTCGACCATCAGCCGGGCGACCGGGAGCCGCGCCGCCGGCACCCGCCCGGTCCGCCCCGCCGCCCTCACGGCAGCAGGTCTACCAGCGGGCGGCGACACTTCGCGAGTTGTCCGCGCTCGGCCACCGCATGCGGTGGCGACGCGCGGACAACTCGGGGCGGGTGTCAGCCGTTGGCGAGCTTGGCCAGTTGCTCCGCGCGGTCGGTGCGCTCCCAGGTGAAGTCCGCGAGCTCGCGACCGAAGTGGCCGTAGGCTGCGGTCTGCGCGTAGATCGGGCGCTTGAGGTCCAGGTCGCGGATGATCGCGGCCGGGCGCAGGTCGAAGGTCTGCAGGATCGCCTCGCTGATCCGCTCCGGGTCCGCGCTCTCGGTACCGAAGGTCTCGATGAACAGCCCGACCGGCTGCGCCTTGCCGATCGCGTACGCGACCTGCACCTCGCACTTGCGCGCGAGCCCGGCCGCGACGACGTTCTTGGCGACCCAGCGCATCGCGTAGCAGGCGGACCGGTCGACCTTGGACGGGTCCTTGCCGGAGAAGGCGCCGCCGCCGTGGCGGGCGTACCCGCCGTAGGTGTCGACGATGATCTTGCGGCCGGTGAGGCCGGCGTCGCCCATCGGGCCGCCGATCTCGAAGCGGCCGGTCGGGTTCACCAGCAGCCGGTGGCCGGTGGTGTCGATGTCGAAGCCGGCCAGCACCGGCGCGACGACGTGCTCGGCGACGTCCGGCTTGAGCAGCGTGTCCAGGTCGATGTCGGCGGCGTGCTGGCTGGAGACGACGACGGTGTCCAGTCGCACCGGCCGGTCGTCGACGTACTCGATCGTGACCTGCGTCTTGCCGTCCGGGCGCAGGTAGGGCACCGTGCCGTCCTTGCGAACCGCCGTCAGCCGCTCGGCGAGCCGGTGTGCCAGCGCGATCGGCAGCGGCATGAGCTCCGGGGTCTCGTCGCAGGCGAAGCCGAACATCAGGCCCTGGTCGCCGGCGCCCTGGCGCTCGAGCGGGTCCTCGACGTTCTCGCCGGTCCGCGCCTCGTAGGCGTTGTCGACGCCCTGGGCGATGTCCGGGGACTGCGAGCCGATCGCGATGTTCA
>SCQZ01000307.1 GCA_004299665.1 Jatrophihabitans sp. | reverse complement strand
TGCCGCCGGTCCTCGGGGGGGCCGGCGGCACGCAACAGGACTCGCGGCGGGGTCCGGCCGTCAGCCGATCCGGAAGGCGCCGGCCCCCGCGGGCTCGCCCCAGGCGGCGACCACGTCCGCCACCGCGCCGGGCGGGCCCGGGCCGTCCAGGAGTGCGAGCAGGTTCTCGCACGCGGCACGGGGGCCCTCGGCGACCACCTCGACCCTGCCGTCGCGCAGGTTGGTGGCGCTGCCGTGCAGGCCCAGCTCCCGGGCGCGGTCTCGGGTCCAGTACCGGAACCCGACCCCCTGCACCCGCCCGCTGACCACCGCCGTCAATCGGACCCGGTCCATCGTCAGCCGCCCGCGAACGGCGGCAGCACGTCGACCACCGCCCCGGCCGGAACGGAGCTGGCGTCGCCGGCCTGCTGCCCGTCGACGAGGAACGTGACGACCCGGGCCAGCCGGTCGAACGCCGGGCGGGAGGCGAGCACGGCGCGCAGGTCCCCGATCGTGCTCGCCGCCATCGTCTCCTCGGCCAGGCCCGCGGCGCGCTGCGCCCCCGCCCAGTACCGCACGGTCATCTCGGCCATAACGGGCTCAGCGTACGGGCGCCGGATAGGCGGTCACGTCGGTCGCCTTCGCCGTCAGCCACACCGGCAACCCCGGTTCGAGCCGGAGTTCGGCCACGGCCGAGGCGGTGACGTCCACGAGCACCGGCTGCGGCACCGTGACGGTGAGCCGGATCCGGTCGGCGAGCGGGACCATCGCCGCGATGGCGCCGTGCCACCGGTTGCGGGCGCTGCTGCCATGCGGCGCCTCGACGTGCACGGTGAACGCCGACGGGCGCAGCGTCACCAGGACCGGGCCGTCGGGCGCGTCGGGAGCGACGATCTCGCCGCCGCCGTCCAGTGCGACGATCCCGCCGCGGGAGGTCCCGGCGTACAGGTTCATCCCGACCAGTCGCGCGACGTACGGCGTCACGGGGCGTCCGGTGATCTGTGCCGGCGTCCCCTGCTGCACGACGCGGCCCTGCTCGATGACGACCAGCCGGGTGGCGAGCAGCAGCGCCTCGATCGGGTCGTGCGTGACCAGCAGCGTGGGGCCCGGGTACGCCGACAGGTGCTGGCGCAGTTCGCCCTGCACCTCGGCGCGGGTCTGCACGTCCAGCGCCGCGAGCGGCTCGTCCAGCAGCAGCGCGCCGGGGTCGATGGCGAGCGCGCGAGCCAGCGCGACGCGCTGCGCCTGGCCGCCGGACAGCTGCCCCGGGCGGCGCCGTGACAGGTCGGTGAGGCCGAGCCGGTCGAGCCACCCGGCCGCCCGGCGGCGCGCCTCGCGTGGCGCGACGCCCTGCGAGCGCAGCCCGAACGCCACGTTGTCGATCACGCGCTGGTGCGGGAAGAGCCGGTGATCCTGGAACACGACCCCGATGCGCCGTCGCTCGGCCGGCACGAACCGCGAACGCGCGGGGTCGTCGAGGGTCCGGCCGTCGAGGGTGATCGAGCCGTCATCGACGCGCAGCAGCCCACACACCGCCCGCAACAGGGTCGTCTTCCCCGCACCGTTCGGGCCGAGGACGGCGACCACCTCGCCGGGATCGGCACGCACCTGCGCCGCCAGGACGAAGCCCTCGCGCCGCACGGTGCCGTCGAACTCCAGCGTCACGTCGGCATCATTCCCCGCTCACGAGGCCGCCGCCGGACGCAGCCACCGGTCCCGCAGCAGGCCGAGGATGACGACCGCGACCACCAGCAACGGCAGGCTGAGCGCGACGGCGTCCTGCGGCTTGTTGTTGAAGGCGTAGAGGATGAGCAGCGGCATGGTCTGCGTGGCGCCCGGCAGGTTGCCCGCGAACAGCAGCGTGGCGCCGAACTCTCCGAGGGCACGCGCCCAGCACAGCACCGACCCGGCCGCGAGCGAGGGCACGATCAACGGCAGCGTGACGCGGGAGAACACCCGAAGCCGACCCGCGCCGAGCGTCGCGGCGGCCTCCTCCAGGCCGCGGTCGGCGGTGCGGAACGCGCCCTCGACGGTCACCACGAGGAACGGCATCGCCACGAACGCCTCGGCGAGCACGACACCGTGCTGCGTGAACGGCAAGGTGATGCCGAACCACCGGTCCAGGTAGCGGCCGGCGACCCCGTTGCGTCCGAGCGCGAGGAACAGTGCCAGGCCCCCGACGACCGGCGGCAGCACCAGCGGAACCGTCACCAGGGCGCGCACCACGGCGATGCCCGGCGCGGTGGAGCGCGCCAGCAGCCACGCCAGCGGCACGCCCAGGATGAGCGAGAGGACCAGCGCCTGTAGCGAGGTCTCGATCGAGATGCGCAGCGCGGAGGTGATGTCGTTCGAGCGGTAGATCGTCGCGAGATCACTCCACGGTGCCCTGATCACCAGCGCGACGGTGGGCAGCACCAGGAACGCCACCCCGACCGCGGCCGGGGGGACCAACGCGATCGGCGTGCGCGCCCCCGCGGTCTTCACGGCGAGGCGAATCCGGCTGCCGTCAGGACGGCGCGGCCTGCCGGCGAGAGCACATAGTCGACGAACGCCCGCGCCAGCGCGGTGTTCGTGCTGTGGGTGCACACCGCGATCGGGTACTCCGTCGCGGTGTTCTGCGACGCCGGGATGGGCACGCCGGTGAGCGTGCCGCCCGCCGCCTTGAGGTCCGTGACATAGACGATCGCCGCGTCCACCTCGCCGGAGGAGACCAGGGCGAGCGTCGCCTTGACGTTCGGCTGGCGCGCTGCGGGGCTGACCTCGGCGTGCGCCTTCGCCAGGACAGCCGCCGCGACGACGCCGCACGGCACGTTTGCCTCGCACAGCGCGACCGTCACGCCGGCCCTGCCGAGGTCGGCGACGGACGCGATGTGCTTCGGGTTGCCGCGGGCGACCGCGATCTCCGCGGTGTTCCTGACGAAGGTCACCGGGTGCGAGGCGTTGCCCGCGTCGACGACGGTCGTCATGTTGGTGGTCGACGCGGAGGCGAACACGTCGACCGGCGCGCCCTGGTCGATCTGTGTAGCCAGTTCGGGACTGCCGCCGTAGTTCGGCGTGATGTGCGTGCCCGGATGCGCCTTCTCGAACCGGGCGATGATCGCGTTGAAGGTGCCGGTCAGCGATGCCGCCGCCGCGACGGTGATCGAGCCCGACAGCGCGGGCGAGGCCTTAGGCCCGGTCCCCGACGACGAGCACGCCGCCAGCGCGGCCGCGAGCGGGAGGACGAGCAGCAGCCGCTTCATGCGGGAACCTCGATCACGACGTTGGTGGACTTGACGGACGCCACGGCACGCACGCCGGGTTCGAGCGCCAGGTCATCCGCGGCCTCGCGGGACAACAGCGACACGACCCGGTACGGCCCGCACTGCATCTCGACCTGGGCCATCACGGTGTCGCGGGTGACGCGGGTGACCAGGCCGACGAAGTGGTTGCGGGCCGATTCGCGCACGCCGCTGTCCGGCGGCGGGTTCGCCTGCTCCTGTGCGAACCGCGCGAGCGCGGCTCCGTCCACGACCATCCGCCCCGCGTCGTCGGTGCTCGTCGTCAGCTTGCCCGCGTCGACCCAGCGGCGGACGGTGTCGTCACTGACCCCGAGCAGATCGGCAGCCTCGCGTAACCGGAATCGCGGCATGATTGAGATCGTAGAACCGTATCTGCGGCTTGCGAAGGGCGTTTCGCTCTTGAATCTGGTGACCGATGCGTTCCGCTCAGCCGGATCCCCATGTTTGTCCGGAATTGTCGTACCGGGTGTCTAGCATTTCGTACATGGGTTCGGGGGTGGTGTTCGATGCGGTGGCCGCGGTGCAGGTCGCGGTGACCGACCTGCTCACGTGCCTGGACGGCGGGGAGTTGGCGGGGCTGCCCGACGGTGAGCTGGTCGAGGTGGTGCAGGAGTTGGAGGCGACCGAGCGGCAGTTGCAGACCCGGGACTGGGCGGTGCTGTCCGAGGTCGGGTCGCGGCAGGTGGCGGACCGGATGCTGGCGCGTAGCCCGGCCGGGTTCTTGGCGCGGGTGTGCCGGCTGTCGCCGGGGGTGGCGCTGGCGCGGGCGCGGGAGGCCGAGGCCCTCGGGCAGCGGCGCACCCTGACCGGTGAACCGCTGCCGCCGGTGCGGGGCCGGGTCGCGGCGGCGCGGCGCGACGGGTTGCTCTCCGACGGGCACGTGCAGGTGATGCTGGGCGCGTTCCGAGAACTCCCGGCACAGCTGTCGGTGGCGGACCTGGACGCCTCCGAGCAGATCCTCATCGACGCCGCCCGCGCCTTGAACCCGACCGAACTGGCCCGGGTCGCGACCGCCCTGGTCGACGC
>SCQZ01000306.1 GCA_004299665.1 Jatrophihabitans sp. | reverse complement strand
ATCTGGACAAGCATCCGCTGGTGCGTGCCGCGCTGGAGAGCAGCGGGCTGGGCACGCCGTTGAACCCGGCACGCCTGGATGAGGGCATCGTCCGGCTCGGCGGCCCGCTCGGCCGAGTGATCACCCAGGCGCTCAGCCGCGCTGCGCGCGAGTGGCTACCCAACACCGCCGGGCTGGCCTACCGCTCCCGCCTCGACGACGAGGAATGGTGCTGGGCGATCTGGGACTACACCGACGTCCAGATCCGCACCGAACGCCTCGACCCCGCCCACCGACACCACCGGCGCGCGGTCCAGCACGCCGCCCAACTGCTCGAGATCACCACGCCACCTGAATGGCGATAGGCGCACGACCGTGACCGCCGTCGTCACACCACCAGTCTCTACGCGGCCAACCCGGCGGGTCTGCCGCCAGTCGAGTTGTCGGGGTGGGCCCGTAGGCTCGGCGCGTTCGGATGAGGGGAGCCGTGGATGAGTGTGGACAACGGGTTCGAGGGTGCGCTGGCGCGCGCTGAATCGGATTGTGACGCGGCTCTGCGGGCCGGGGCGGCGCTGACGCGCGAGCTCAAGCGTGCCCGCCACGCAGCGGCGTTGGGGAACGTGCGCGACTTGCGCCGGGCGTTGCAGGCCGTGGTCGGGCTCGCCGGTGAGCTGCACGGGCAGGTGCGGGATGCCGAGGCGGGCTATGACGTGAACGAGCCCGAGCTGCTGGCCTCCGGGGCGTTCGCGAAGGAGCTGTTGGCGGCTGCGGCTGAGCGCGGTGTGTCAATCTTCGAGGAGGACGAGCGGTTGCTGTGCTACCCGTCGATCGTGCGAATCCTCGCTGGCGATCTGGCGGTGGAGGTTGACCGGCGCCGGGTACGGAATCTGCGTCCGTCGGTGGTGGTCGAGCAGTTGGCTCGTGCGCAGCAGGCGGGGCCGCGGTTTCGGCCCGAGCCGTTCCTGGCCAGCTTGTTGGCCGGTTATGACCTGGTGCTGGCCCGGCAGGGTAAGGCAGCCGGTGCGGTGGTACGGCTGTTGGACGTGTACGGGGTGTTGACGTTGCTGCCCGGACAGGCCCGGGACTACACCAAGCCGGAGTTCGCGCGGGATCTGTACTTGCTCGACCAGAGCGGGATCACCGTGGTCGGCTCGAGCGAGCGGCGGCTGCGCTGGGCGGCGAGCAGCGGCACCCGGCAGGCGGGGGTGCTGTCCACGGTCGCGAAGAGCGGCCAGCAGCAGCGGTACTGGGGCATCGCGTTCGAGTCGGCGGGCCGGCGGTGAGCGACGCGCACGGCAGCGGCCTGCCGTTGGGTGGCGCGGGCATGTCGGTCGCGTCCTACCTGGATTTCATCACCAAGGAGTACCTCGGTGACTACGTACGCAACGGTGGCGCGGCGGTCCGCTTCGTAGTGGCTGGTGATGACGAAGTCGCGGCTCGCTGGCATGACCGGCTGCGAGCGGCCGCCTCCGGCGACGGGTATCTGTGCGTGGCGATCGACACCGCCGAGGTGCGGGTGCACATGATCGACCACCTTTATGCCGCGGTCGCCCGGCAGGTCGATTGGCGGGCGTTGGCGCGCCGCCAGGTGTACGCGGCGTGGGACGAGATCGGGCTGAGCCCGCCGACCGCGGACCTGTTGACGGTCGCCGCGATCGCCGAGCACCACGAGGTTGACCCGCGCGAAGCTGCTCGCAGCATTCGGCGGCGGCTCGAGTCGTTGCTGTTGCACGATGCGTCGCTGGCCCGCGAGTTCCGGCTGGCGATTCTGCGGCTGTGCCAGGGCGAACTCGGCACCGGCGAGCTCGCCGGCGACGAGCGTGAGGCGGTGTTGTCCTGGCTGCGGGTCGAGCCGGTCGCGCTGCGCGCGCTGCGCTCGGCCTCCCTGTATGCGCGGGTGGGGCGGCACAACGCCCGCTCGCTGCTCACCTCGCTGGCCGCCTGGCGCGCTCGGGTCAGCGGCACCGGGCTGGTGCTGGATCTCGATCTCCACCGGCTGGCGGTGACGCGGCGCCCGCCGTTGGAACAGCGTGCCGGCACTTACTACACCAAGGCAAGTGTGCTGGACGCCTACGAAGTTCTGCGCCAGCTGCTCGATGCCACCGACGACCTGCGCGCTGTGTTCGCCGCGGTCACGCTGCCGCCCGCGCTGGTCAGCGACGAGCTGCGCGGACTTCCTGCCTACAGCGCGCTGCAGCTACGGGTGATCGACGAGGTGCGTGATCGGCGACGAACCAACCCCTACGCCGCGCTGATCCGGCTCGAAACCAGGCTGGAGGCCACGCAGTGACCGCGACGGACACGCGCCTGTCTGCCCGGCGGGCGATCGAGGCGCTGCGCACCGGCGTGCCGAGCCGCGACGCGGTCGCCGCCCTGGGCAGCGGACAAGGCGAGATCGAGGACCGCGTCGTCGCCCTGCTGGACGGCGTCGGCTCGGTGCGCACCGGACCGCGAGGGCTGCTGCTCGGCGGCGGCTTCGGC
>SCQZ01000305.1 GCA_004299665.1 Jatrophihabitans sp. | reverse complement strand
ACGAGAAGTTCTTCGCCCCCGACACCCCGGAGGACGTCTCGCTCGGGCTGCTGCAGGACGGCCAGGCGTTCAAGGCCACCATCGAGCAGCAGGCCAAGGGCAGCATGGCCTCCCAGTCGTCGGTCAAGGTCTCGTCGGTGACGATGCAGTCGGCCGACGTCGCCAAGGTGGTCTTCACCATCTACCTCAACGGCAGCGCGGCACTGCCCAACCAGCCGGGGTACGCGGTCAAGATCGACGGCACCTGGAAGGTGGCCGGGCAGACCTTCTGCGCGCTGCTGACACTGGAGAACTCGGCTCCGCCGGCCTGCAAGACGCCGCAGGCGACCGCCCTGCCCACGAGTTGATGGTGGTGGGCATCCCGCAGGCGATGCCCGCGCCGACCAGGGCGGCGGCGCTCACCACCGTCCTGGCGGTCCTGGCGCTGACGTTCCTGGACACCACGATCGTCAGCGTCGCGCTCGGCAACATCCAGTTCGACCTCGGCGCCGGTGTGATCCCGTTGCAGTGGGTGGTCAACGGGTACTCGCTGGTGTTCGCCAGCCTGATGCTGGTGGCCGGGTCGTTGTCGGACCGGTTCGGGCGCAAGTGGTTCATGCTCGGCGGCATCGTGGTCTTCTGCGCCGGCTCGGTCGTCTGCGCGGCCGCCCCCACCATCGGCTGGCTGATCGCCGGCCGCGCCGTGATGGGTGTCGGCGCTGCCGCGTCCGAGCCGGGGACGCTGTCGGTGATCCGTCACATGTACCCGGACCGGGCCACGCGGGCCCGCGCGCTCGGGGCGTGGGCGGCGGTGTCGGGCCTGTCCCTCGCGCTCGGCCCGGTGCTCGGCGGCCTGCTCGTCGCCGCCGGCAGCTGGCGTGACGTGTTCTGGTTCAACCTCGCCCTCGGCGCGGTGCTGCTGGTCGCGGCCGCGCTGTACGTGCCCAACAGCGCCGACCCGCAGACCGGCCGGCCGGACTACCTGGGGTTCGTCTCCGGCGCCGTCCTGCTCGGAACGGTGATCTACGCCGTCATCGCCGGGGAGCAGTACGGCTACGCCACGCCCTGGATCGTGCTGCTGTTCTGCATCGGCGCGGTCGCGCTGGTGCTGTTCGCCGTGGTGGAGACGCGGGTGCGCAACCCGATGCTGAACTTCTCCTACCTGAAGAACAGCGCGGTCAGCAGCGCGCTGTTCGTCGCGTTCGCGGTGTACTTCGGCGTCTTCTCGATCTTCTTCTTCACCGCGCTCTACCTGGACATCGTCGTCGGCTACAGCGGCTGGCAGATGGCCGGCGTCTTCGGCCCGATGGCGGCGCTGATCGTCGCCGGATCGGTCGGCTCGGGTTTCTGGGTCGGCCTGATCGGGCCGCGGGGGCCGATGCTGGCCGGCTGCGCGATCAGCGTCGTCGGCATCGTCCTGACCCGGTTCGTCCTGACGCGCACCCCCGACTACTCGCTGCTGACGATCGACCTGGCGGTCGCCGGGCTCGGCTTCGGGGTCGCCGTGGTGCCGCTGACCGCGGCGGTGCTGGGGCACGTCCCGGCCGAGCACTCCGGGATGGCCGCCGGGGCCACGAACACCGCCCGCCAACTCGGGTCGGTCGTCGGCGTCGCCGCGCTCGGTGCGCTGGTGAACGCGACCCTGGCCTCGGACTTCGGCTCGGACATGGCCAGGAAGGGGATCGCCGCCCCCCTGCGCGACGCGATCTTGAACCTGCTGCAGACCGGCGGGAGCGGCGCCGCGGGCATCGACATCGCCCACCCGGACCCGTCGATCAAGCCGCTGGTGGACTCGGCGACCGCGGCGTTCCGCAACGGCGTCCACCTGTCGTTGTGGGTCTCGGCAGCGCTGATCCTGGTATCCGCCCTGCTCCTGGCGGCCGTGCCGCGGCGCGCCCTGGACCCGACGACCGAGTTCGACTGAGCGACATCTAGTGGAGCGAGCAGGTTCCTGAGCGACATCTAGTGGAGCGAGCAGGTTCCTGAGCGACATCTAGTGGAGCGAGCAGGTTCCTGAGCGACATCTAGTGGAGCGAGCAGGATCACTGAGCCGACCGGTCAGGTGATGTCGCGGTTCAGCGTGACGGCGGCGCCCAGGACGGCCGGCACGAACGCCCACAGCAGCAGCACGATCACCCCACCGGCGAACGGCAGCAGGTGCACGTCGAATCCGCGTCCGGTGCGGATCGGCAGGATCGAGTCGACCGCGCCGCCGGGGAGGTAGGGGTAGACGACCTTCACCTTCGGGATCACCGCGATGATGCCCTGCAGCACCAGCAAGAAGATGATCCCCACCGGCACGGCCACCATCTGGTTGCGCAGCAGCGCACCGATGCCCAGCCCGACGATGCCGAACAGGGCGAGCACGAGGAAGACCCCGCCGAGCGCGCGCGGGATGTCGTCCTGGCCCCACCGGACGGACATGCCGTCCGCGGCGGCCCACGGCACCGCGATCGCCAGCTGCACGATCAGGCAGGCCAGCGCGTACGCCACCCCCAGCACCGCATAGGTGATCATCTTTCCGGTGACGACCGCCCACCGTGAGGGTGTCGCGAGCACCGTCGCCGTGATCGTCTGGTGCCGGATCTCGCCGGTGACACCCAGCGCGCCCAGCACGAAGACCACGATGTAGGCGGTGCTCGCGGCGGAGAAGACCTGCGCGAGGTCGCTGCCGGTGCGGACGTCCCCCGCCGCGAACGGGCCGATCACGAACAGCGCCGACACGGCCATCGCCGCCAGCAGCAGCCAGAACCACGTCTGGGTGGTGCGGACCTTGAGGAACTCGGCACGGACCAGCCGGATCATGCCGCACCCCCCACCGGGGGGAACGCCCGCGGATCCGCGCCCGGCGGCGCGGCGTGCTGCCCGCCGTACGCGCTGCCGGTGAGCGAGAAGAACAGGTCCTCCAGGTCGAACCCCTGCGCGGCGAGCTCGTGCAGTTCGACCCCGGCGGTGAAGGCCAGGTGGCCGACGTGCGCGGGCGTACTCCCGCGCACCTGGAGCACCCCGGGCCCGTCGGCGACCGCCGGGATGCCGGCCTGGGTCAGCACCTGCGCGAGCCGGTCGGTGTGCGGGCTGCGCACCCGTACCACCTCGGTGCCGGCGGTCAGTTCGGCGATGGAGCCCGAACTCACCAGGCGGCCGCGGTCGAGGATCACGACCCGGTCCGCGACCTCCTGGACCTCGCCCAGCTGGTGGCTCGAGACCAGGACGGTGCGCCCCTCGCCGGCCAGGTGGCGGAACAGGCCCCGCAACCACCGGATCCCGTCCGGGTCCAGGCCGTTGGCCGGCTCGTCGAGGATCAGCACCCACGGGTCGCCGAGGAGGGCGGCGGCCAGCCCGAGGCGCTGACGCATGCCGAGGGAGTAGCCGCGGACCTTGCGGCGGGCCGCGTCGTGCAGGCCGACCATGTCGAGCACCTCGTCGGCGCGCCGTTCGGGCAGCCCCGCGACGATGCACTGCACCCGCAGGTGGTTGCGGGCGGTGCGCGCGGGATGGAAGCTCGAGGACTCCAGCGAGGCGCCGACGACGGTCAGCGGGTTCGGGATCTGCCGGTATTGGCGCCCGCCGATCGTGGCCCCTCCGCCGGTGGGGTGGACCAGGCCGAGCACCATGCGCAGCGTCGTCGTCTTGCCCGCGCCGTTCGGCCCGAGGAAGCCGGTGACCGAGCCCGGCTCGACGGTGAAGCTGAGGCGGTCCACCGCGCGGACGTTGCCGTGGAACACCTTGGTGAGCTCGTGGACGACGATCCTTCCGTCGGGAGGGCTGGACGTCATCGCCCCATCAGATCATGTCGCCGGCGCCGGGCCGCCGCCCACGACCGGCTCCTGCCCCGCGACCACGGCGAGCACGGCGGCACCGTACCGTTCGCGCTTCACCGCGCCGACCCCCTTGACGGCGGCCAGGGCCGCGACGGAGGCGGGGCGGGAGTCCGCGATGCCGACCAGCGTCGCGTCGCTGAAGATCACGAACGGGGGGACGTGCTGCGCGTCCGCCTCGGCGCGGCGCCAGGCCCGCAACCGCCCGAACAGTTCGGCGTCGGCGGCCTCCGGCTTGTCCTTGCGCCGCCGCGGCGGCGACGGCTGCGGCTCGTCGGCGGGGCGGATGCCGTCCAGGAACCGGCTCGGGCGCCGCGTGCGGCGCTGCCCCGGCGCGCGCGCCCCGGCCCAGGACAGCGCCAGGCGCTCCCGCGCGCGGGTGATCCCCACGTACAGCAGCCGCTTCTCCTCGTCCAACTGGGCGGCGGTGACGGCGTGCTGGATCGGCAGCATCGTGTCGGTGAGGCCCACCAGGAACACCGCGTCCCACTCGAGTCCCTTGGCGCTGTGCAGCGAGGCGAGGGTGACCCCCTGGACGGTGGGGGCGTGCTGCGCGACGGCGCGGGCGTCGAGTTCGGCGACCAGCCCCGCGAGGGAGGTCTGCGGCGCGGCGGCGGACAGATCCTCGGCCAGCGCGACCAGGGCCGTGAGCGACTCCCACCGCTCCCGCGCCGCCCCCCCGGCCGGCGGCGACTCCGGGTGCCAGTTCAGCTCCGAGAGCACCGCGCGCACGGCGTCGGGCAGTTTCTCGGCGCCGTCCTCGCCGTGGGCGGCGCCGCGCAGCAGCAGCCGGGCCTGCCTGATCTCCGGCCGGTCGAAGAAGCGCTCGCCGCCGCGCAGGACGTACGGCACGCGCGCGTCGGCCAGCGCCTGCTCGTACACCTCGGACTGCGCATTGACCCGGTACAGGATGGCGATCTCGCTGGCCGCGGTCCCGCGCCCGAGCAGCGTCCGGCACCGCTGTGCGACGTCGGCCGCCTCGGCCGGTTCGTCGTCGTGGGCGGTGAAGCTGGGCTCGGGGCCGGGTGCGCGCTGCCCCACCAGCCGCAGCCGGACCGGGCTGTCCGCGACGATACGGTTCGCGAGCGCGACCACCTGCGGCGTCGAGCGGTAGTCACGCTGCAGCTTCACCGTGACCGCGTGCGGGAAGCGACGCCGGAAGTGCAGCAGGTGCTCGGGGGTGGCCCCGGCGAAGCTGTAGATCGTCTGGTTCGGGTCGCCGACGACGCACAGGTCGTCCCGGTCCCCGAGCCAGGCGTCCAGGAGCCGCTGCTGCAGCGGCGAGACGTCCTGGTACTCGTCCACGACGAAGTGCCGGTACCGGGCGCGCACCTCCTCGGCGACGTCGCGGTACTCGGCCATCGCGGCCGACATGATCAACAGCAGGTCGGCGAAGTCGAGACCTCCGGCGCGGCGCTTGGCCTGCTCGTACTCCCCGAGCAGCCGGGCGATCGTCTCGGCCGGCTGCGGCGGCTGACGTCCGGCGGCCGCGACCATGGCCGGGTACGTCTCGGCCGTGGCGAGGACCGACCTGGCCCAGTCGACCTCCGCCGCCAGGTCGCGCAGTTCGGCGCGGTCGGCCTGCAGCCCGAGCCGGTTCGCCGCGCTGCCCACCAGCCGCAGTGGGTTGTCCACGACATCGGGCATGCCGCCGCCGAGCACCCGGGGCGCGAAGTACCGCAACTGCCGCAACGCCGCGGCGTGGAAGGTGCGCGCCTGCACGCCGTCCGCGCCGAGGCGCCGCAGCCGGCCGCGCAGCTCACCGGCCGCGCGGGCGGTGAAGGTGACCGCCAGCACCTGGCCGGCCGGCACCGCGCCGGAGCGCACGGCGTAGGCGATGCGGTGCGTGATCGCACGGGTCTTGCCGGTGCCCGCGCCGGCCAGGATGCAGACCGGTCCGCGCACGGCCTCGGCCGCGGCGCGCTGCTCCGGGTCGAGCCCCGCCAGCACCGCCGTCGCGTCCACGACCATCGATCCTGCCAGCCGGGGCCGACACCCGCGGGCGCGGAATACCCGCGGCTGTGGACGGCGTTCACCGTAGTGTGCTGACGATGTACACGACGACCTGGTGCGGCTACTGCGTCCGGCTGAAGTGGCAACTACACCGCGAGGGCATACCGTTCGCGGAGGTCAACATCGAGGCCGACGAGGCCGCAGCCGACCTGGTGATGACGGTCAACGGCGGCAACCGGACCGTCCCCACGCTCGTCTTCCCGGACGGGACGGCGCTGACCAACCCGTCGATCACGCAGGTCAAGGCCCAGCTCGCTGCCTGAGTTCGCGCCGATCTCCCGCGAGCGGCTGGTCGGGTCGATCGCCGCGCGCGTCGCGGCACTGGGCGGCGTCGTGCGGGTCGGGATCGACGGGCCACCCGCGACACACCCCGACGAGTTCGCGACAGCCCTGGTCGAGCCGC
>SCQZ01000304.1 GCA_004299665.1 Jatrophihabitans sp. | reverse complement strand
GCGCCGCAGCGCCAGCAGCACCGGGCGCCCCACCAGCAGCAGGGCGGCGGCGGTCACGACGCCGCGCGGGATGTCGAAGCCCAGGCTCGTCGAGAGGCTGAACGCCAGCCACCGGCGCAGGTTCTCCGCCAGCGACGCACCCGGTGCGAACGCCACGGCGCTGCCGGGACCGACCCCCGCGGCGCCGAACGGCCAGAACCACAGGTTGAGCACGAATCCGTACGCGACGCTCGCCACGAACCCGTAGCCGGCCAGCAGCGCCAACTCCGCCCGTCCCCGGGCGCGCGGCAGGAACGCGGCGAACAGCCCGATCCAGCCCGCCGCCAGCATCTGGAACGGCAGCCAGGGCCCGCCGCCGCCGGTCAGCGCGGCCGATGCGAACATCGCGACGTTGCCGAGGACGAAACCGAATCCCGGCCCCAGGACCCGTCCGGCCGGCACCAGCAGGAAGAACATCAGTTGCACGCCGCTCACCCCGCCGGTGACCGGCCGCAGCACCGCGCAGATGCCGGCGAGCACGCCGAGCAGCGCGACGGCCTTGGCGTCCATCCCGCCGTCGGCGATCTCCGCGGCGACGACGAGCAGCAGCAGCGGCAGCATCAGCAGGAAGATCCAGGGGGCGTCCTGCGCGTGCCCGGAATCCGCGGAGGAGAAGCCCAGCAGCAGTGGCCACGTGAACGCCCCGATGCCGACCAGGGTGACCGCGACGACCGCCGCGCCGCTGCGGGCGCGCAGCCGCAGCGCCCGCGCGGGCGCGCCCGCGAGTCCGCTCAGCACGGTGTCCCGCCGGGGAGCGCGGCGGCGACGTCGGCGACGGTGAGATACGGCAACGGGTGCAGCACCTTGGCGATCTGCGGGGCGAAGACCGGGGAGGCGACGACGATCTCGCGGCTCGGCCCGTCCGCGACGACCTCGCCGTCGGCGAGGACGACGGTGCGCGAACTCGCCTCCGCGGCGAGTTCCACGTCGTGGGTGGCGATCACCACCGCGTGCCCGCCGTCCGAGAGCTCGCGCAGCACCTGGACCAGCCGTGCCTTGGCCGGGTAGTCCAGGCCGCGGGTCGGCTCGTCCAGCAGGACGAGCGGAGGGCGCGCGGTGAGCACCACGGCGAGGGCGAGCGAGAGCCGCTGGCCCTCGGACAGGTCGCGCGGGTGACGGGCGGGGTCGATCCCGCCGGCGATCCGGGCGAGCAACCCCGCGGCCGTCCCGGGGGCGGCGCCGGACTCGCGGTCGGCCAGCAGGCACTCGTCGCGCACCGTCTCGCCGTACAGCAGGTCGGCCGGCTGCTGCGGGACGAGCGCGACATGCCCGGTGAGCGCCCGGCCGCGCAGCGCCGCCGGGTCCGCCCCGGCCACCCGGACCGACCCCGCGGCCGGCCGGAGCACTCCGGCGAGGGCCGCCAGCAGCGTGGACTTCCCGGCCCCGTTGCGCCCCATCAGTGCCACGATCTCGCCGGCACGCACGTCCATGCTCGCCTCGCGCAGCGCGATCACCTGGCCGTACCGTGCCGTCAGCCGCGAGGCCGCGGCGACCACCTCGCCCCCCCTCGGGGAAGCGGGGCGGGGGGCGGACTCGGCGAGCCGCTCGCGCAGCGCTGCCGCGGGACGGCGGGCGTCCCGCACGGACAGCGGCAGGGGTTCCCAGCCCAGGGCCCGGCCCAGCTCGACCACCGGCGGAACGACCGGCGAGACGGCCATGATCTCGCGCGGCGACCCGAGGCGCGGCGGCGCGCCGCCGCCGGGCAGCCACACCACCGAGTCCGCGTACTGCACCACGCGCTCGAGTCGGTGCTCGGCGAGCAGCACGGTCAGGCCGATGTCGTGGACGAGCCGCTGCACGGCGGCCAGCACCTCCTCGGCGGCCGCCGGGTCCAGCGCGGACGTCGGCTCGTCCAGGACCAGCACCCGCGGACCGGCCGTGAGGACGGCGCCGATCGCCACGCGCTGCGCCTGACCGCCGGACAACGTGGCCACCGGCCGGCGCCGCAGGTCGGCGAGCCCGAGCAGGTCCAGGACGTCCTCGACGCGGCGCCGCATCACGTCCGCGGGCAGCCCCAGGGACTCCATCGTGTACGCGAGTTCGTCCTCCACCACGTCGGCCACGAACGTCGCCGACGGGTTCTGCTGCACCACTCCGACGACGTCGGCCAGTTCGCGGGGCGGGTGGGTGCGGGTGTCGCGGCCGGCGACCAGGACCCGCCCGGCCAGCCGCCCCCCGGTGAAGTGCGGGACCAGTCCGTTGACGCATCCCAGCAGCGTGGACTTGCCCGCCCCCGTCGCACCGACGACCAGGCACAACTCGCCCTCGGGCACGTGCAGCGTCACGTCGGCCAGGACGGGCTGCTCGCCGCCGGTGTAGGTGACGCTGACGCGGTCGAAGTCGATCATGCCGGCACCGCCGCGGCGGTCCACGCAGGAACCGCCGGGGTGAGTACCGCCGGCAGGGCGGCCACGACGGTGGCCAGGAAGGCCGCGGGGGGCAGGTGAGGCCAGGCGAGCGGCACCCCGGCCGCCGCGGCTCCCGGCACCGTCAGCGCGTAGGTGAGGACCGTCACCGCCGCGCAGCCCACGACCAGCCACTCCGCGAGCGCCCACCGGTCCGGCCGGTAGCGGGTGCGCCGCGCGGTGCCGCCGCGGCCGGCGAGACCGGCGGCGAGGGCCAGGACCGGCCCTGCCACGAGCAGCGCCAGCCCGAGCCGGTCGGTGCCGCTGGCACCGATGACCCGGTACGTGCCGAACACGGCGGCGCCGAGCCCCACGAGCAGTGCGGTGGTGCCGGCCCGGCGTGCCGCCGCGGACCGCGTCCCGCGCCTGCCGTACCCGCGCGAGTCCATGGAGGCCGCCAGGGAGATCGCGCGCTCGAGTGCCTCCTCGAGCACCGGGACCAGCAACCCGTGCAGGCCGCGCACCCCGCGGATCGAGCGTCCCCGCATCCGCTGGGCGCGGCGCACCCGCGTCACCGACTCGGCCAGGTGCGGCACGAACGTCATGGCGACGACGACGGCCACCCCGACCTCGTAGAGCGCGGCCGGAAGGATGCGCACCAGCCGTGCCGGGTGGGCCAGCGCGTTCGCCGCGCCGAAGCAGGCGATCAGCACGGCCAGCCGCAGGCCGGAGGTGAACGAGTTCAGCACCGCCTCGCCGGTGACGGGCCCTCCCAGCGACAGGCCGGCCATCCAGGACGGCAGCGGCACCGACGGCAGCCGGAACAGCACGTGGCCGGGCACCCGCACGCCGATGAGCAACTGCAGCACCATCGTGATCCCGATCGTGAGCAGCGCGAGCTTGAGCAGCAGCGCGTAGGCGTTCGCCCACGGCGCGGGGGAGCGGCGCGCGCTCACCACGGCCCCCGCCACCACCGCGACGAGGATCAGCAGGATCGGGTTGGCGGTGCGCATCGCCGCGTACGCCAGCCCGATCGCCCACAGCCACCACGCCGCCGGGTGCAGCAGCCGCGGCACGGCCGGGTGCAGGCCGCTCACCGGGGCATCACCGGGCGACCATCGGGGCCGTCACGGGGGCCATCACGGCGGGCATCATGGTGAGGCCCGCCGCCTGGACCAGTACCAGCCCGCCGCCGCCAGCAAGACGATCGCTGCCAGGCCGAGGACAGTCCCCCAGGGTGGGCGACCCGACTCGGCCGGTGCCGTGGCACGCCGGTCCGCGACCGGACTGGCCGCGGGCGCCGTCTGTGCCTGTGACGCTGCGACATCGGACGTCGCACCGTTGCTGGCCTGCCCGGCCGTGTTGTCGGCCGTGGTCCCGGTGGTGGTTCCGCTCGACGGTGGCACGCTGCCCGCCGCGGCGTGCGTGCCCGATCGCTGGGCGGGCGGGGTCGACGGCGAACCCGCGGGAGGTGCCATGGCTGCCGGAGGTGGGACGGGCACCGGCGTCGGCGGCGCCGGATCGGGTGGATCCTGACCGGCGCAGATGCGGGAGTAGGAGGTTGCCGGCGGTGGCTGCACCGACG
>SCQZ01000303.1 GCA_004299665.1 Jatrophihabitans sp. | reverse complement strand
CACCTGCCGAGCGACACCGTCACCCTGGTGGACGTCCCCGCCATGGCGATCTCCTCCAGCGGGTGCCGCGAGCGGGTGATGGCGGGCCGGCCCGTCTGGTACCTCGTGCCCGACGGCGTGGTGCAGTACATCAGCAAGCACCACCTCTACCGGGACCGGGCACCTGCGTAACCTTGGTGCCCTGATGACAGCGACCCCCGAATCGATCGCGCTCGCGCAGGCCGCGGCGCGCGCCGCCAGCGACAAACTGGCCACCGACATCGTCCTGATCGACGTCAGCGACCGGCTCGCCATCACCGACGTGTTCGTCGTCGCGACCGGGAACAACGAGCGCCAGGTCGAGGCGATCGTCGACGAGGTGGAGGAGAAGCTGCGCCTGCAGGGCGTCAAGCCGGTCCGCCGCGAGGGCCGCCGCGACGGCCGGTGGGTGCTGCTCGACTTCACCGACATCGTCGTGCACGTCCAGCACGCCGAGGAGCGGGTGTTCTACGCCCTCGAACGGCTGTGGAAGGACTGCCCGTTCATCCCGGCGGACGAGGGCACGCCGGCCTGATGAGGCTGATCGTGCTGCGGCACGGCCGCACCGCGTGGAACGCGCAGCGCCGGTTCCAGGGCCAGGCCGACCCGCCGCTGGACGAGGAAGGTCTGCGACAGGCGTACGAGGTCGCGGGCATGATCGCGACCCTCGACGTGGACCTACTCGTCAGCTCGGACGCACTGCGCGCCGCGCAGACCGCCGCCCCGGTCGGCGACCTGACCGGCCTACCCGTCACGCTGGACGCCCGGCTGCGGGAGCGCTCGCTGGGGCACTGGGAGGGGTTGACCCGCGACGAGGTCCGCCACCGCTACCCGGACGAGTACGCGGACTGGGCCGCGGGCCGGGACGTCAGCCGTCGCGGCGGGGAGTCCCGGAGGCAGGTCGCCGACCGGGCGATGGCCGCGTTCTCCGAGATCGCCGCCGCCGGCACGGCGGTGCTCGTCACCCACAGCGCGACCGCGATGGCGCTGTGCAACTCGCTGCTGGGGTTGCCGCACGACCTGCACGTGCTCGGCCCACTGGCGAACTGCCACTGGAGCGAGTTGCGGCACGCCGACGGCGCCGTCTGGCGGCTGCGGGCGCACAACATCGGCGCTCCCGGTCCGGTCGCCCCCTGCCGCTCGCGCCCGAGTCCGGCGAGGACGCCCCGGACGCGGAGGCGTGAGCGCGGCGCGGGACGTGGCCCACACCACACGCGCCCTCCGTCGGAACGCACAGGATCGCACCGTAGAGTTCGTGCTACGGTGCCCCCGCGCTCGGCGGCGACGGACGACGGGCGCGGGGTGTGCACCAGAAGCGTTTCCGCCCGGCGGTACGCTGGTCCTGATGGACACCGGACACCTGCTCCTTACCTAGCCGCGCCGAACGATCGTTCTCGGCGCGGCGTGAGCCTTCGCGGTTGCGCGGAGGCTCTTCGCATGTCCGCAGCAGGTCCGCAGCAGGTTCCTCCCAGGGAGTGAAGCAGATGAGCTCCGAGCCGATCGCCGCCGATCCGGCCGCCGCCGGGCCGATCGCCGCCGATCCCGTCGCCGCGCCGGCTGACGCGGCCACCGAGGTGCCGCCGTACCGGTACACCGCCGCGCTGGCGGCGCAGATCGAGACCGCCTGGCAGGCCCGGTGGGCCGAGCGCGGCACGTTCCGCGCGCCCAACCCGACCGGCACGCTGGCGGAGGGGTTCGACGCGGTGCGCGACCGCCGGACCGCATACGTGCTGGACATGTTCCCGTACCCGTCCGGCGCCGGACTGCACGTCGGGCACCCGCTGGGCTACATCGGCACCGACGTGTACGCGCGGTACCTGCGCATGCGCGGCGAGAACGTCCTGCACACCATGGGCTTCGACGCGTTCGGGCTGCCGGCCGAGCAGTTCGCGGTGCAGACCGGGCAGCACCCGCGCGTCACCACGTACGGCAACATCGAGATCTTCCTGCAGCAGATGCGCAGGCTCGGGCTCGGGCACGAGGAACGCCGCCGCATCGCCACCACGGACCCGGGCTACTACCGCTGGACGCAGTGGATCTTCCTGCAGATCTTCGGC
>SCQZ01000302.1 GCA_004299665.1 Jatrophihabitans sp. | reverse complement strand
GTCCTCCTGATCTGCGGTGTTGACGTGGGCTGACGCTAGCCGAAAGTGGGGTCCCGGCGGCCGAGCAACGCCGTACCGACGCGCACGTGTGTCGCACCGTGCCGCAGCGCCGCATCCAGGTCCCCGCTCATTCCCGCGGAGATCGCCGTCGCCCCGGGGTGTGCCTCGCGCACCTGCCGCGCGGTCCGCGCGAGGTCCGCGAAGGCGCGGTCCGGGTCGGCATCGAGCGGGGCGACGGCCATCACCCCGCGCAGTCGCAATGCGCCGGACCGTGCCACGGCGTCGGCCAGCGCCGGGACGAGGGCCGGCAGCGCGCCGCCGCGGGCGGGGTCCGCGTCCAGGCTGACCTGCACGAACACGTCCAGCGGTGCGCTGCGGGCTGCCCGCTCGGCCGCCCGGGCGAGCGCCTCGACGAGTTCGGGGCGGTCGACCGAATGCACGGCGGCGGCATAGCTGGCGACGCTGCGGGCCTTGTTGGTCTGCAGCCGCCCGACCAGGTGCCAGCGCACCTGCACGCCCGCGGCGGCCACGTCGGCGGCCTTGCGGCTCGCCTCCTGGTCGCGGTTCTCCCCGACGTCCGCGACACCGAGGGAGGCGAGCGCCACGACGTCGGAGGCCGGATACGTCTTGGTCACGGCGATCAGCGTGACGGCCTGGGGATCACGGCCGCACTGCTCGCACGCGCGGGCGATCCTGCCCCGCAGGGCGGCCAGCGCCGAGACGAGGTGCGCCCGGCGCACCTCGTCCGGCGGGGCGGCCACGGGCTACTTGAGGAAGTCGGGAACGTCGAGGTCGTCGTCGATGGCGACGGTCCGCGAGCCGTTCGGCGCCGGAACGCCCTGGCCGGGCGGGTACCCCGGCTGGTAACCACCGCCCTGGTAGCCGCCCTGGTGGCCACCGCCCTGCTGACCACCGCCCTGGTAGCCCGCGTGCTGCGACGGCGCGGCGAATCCCCCGGCCGGTTCCCCGGGTGGGGAACCCGGCGCCGGCCGGCCCGCGAGCGCCGGCTCACGGCGGACATCCACCTTCTTGTAGGGCAACTGACCGCTGTCGAAGCCCGCGGCGATGACGGTGACCTTCACCTCGTCGCCGAGCGTGTCGTCGATCACCGCGCCGAAGATGATGTTCGCCTCCGGATGCGCGGCCTCGGCCACCAGCGAGGCGGCCTCGTTGATCTCGAACAGCCCCAGGTCGCTGCCGCCGTAGATGGACAGCAACACCCCGTGCGCGCCCTCCATGCTCGCCTCCAGCAACGGGCTGGCGATCGCGATCTCGGCGGCCTGCCGCGCCCGGTTGTCGCCGCGCGCCGATCCGATGCCCATGAGGGCCGACCCGGCGCCGCTCATGACGGACTTGACGTCGGCGAAGTCGAGGTTGATCAGGCCGGGGGTCGTGATGAGGTCGGTGATGCCCTGCACGCCGGAGAGCAGCACCTGGTCGGCCGAGCGGAAGGCGTCCATCACCGAGACGTTGCGCTCGCTGATCTGCAGCAGCCGGTCGTTCGGGATGACGATGAGCGTGTCGCACTCGGCGCGCAGCGCCTCGATGCCGTCCTCGGCCTGGGTCGCCCGCTTCTTGCCCTCGAAGGTGAACGGCCGGGTCACCACGCCGATCGTCAGAGCCCCCAGCTTGCGGGCGATGCTCGCGATCACCGGCGCGCCGCCGGTCCCGGTGCCGCCGCCCTCGCCCGCGGTGACGAAGACCATGTCGGCGCCCTTGAGCACCTCTTCGATCTCGTCCCGGTGATCCTCGGCGGCCTTGCGCCCGACCTCGGGCTGGGCGCCGGCACCCAGGCCGCGGGTGAGTTCGCGGCCGACGTCGAGCTTGACGTCCGCGTCGCTCATCAGCAACGCCTGGGCGTCGGTGTTCACCGCGATGAACTCGACGCCCTTCAGCCCGACCTCGATCATCCGGTTGACGGCGTTGACGCCGCCACCGCCGACGCCGACGACCTTGATGACCGCCAAGTAGTTGTGCGGTGCGCTCATGTCGTGCTCCTGCCTCCGGTCGCGGATGGTGCGTGTGGATGTCGGCCCGGGTGAACCGGATAAACCCTCACCCTCAAGTAGACCGTTAATGTTATGTCAGCCTGGGATGTTGCGCTCGAAGTTAGAACGGGCCCCGCGCCATTCGGTGCAGGCGCGCCGACGACACGCCGGATTTCTGCATGATCACCGGGGTCAGCGCCGGGGTCAGCGCGTGAAGGGCAGGTCCGGGTCGCTGACGTCGATCTGGGTCGCCGCGGTGTGCAGCAGGGTCGGCAGGATCCGCGCCTTGTCGGCGGTGCGCTGCGCGCTGCCCCAGCGGATGACGCGTCGGTCGGACAGCAGCACCGTGATGGCGTCCGGGTCCAGCGCCTGGATCGAGGAGACCTGCGCCAGCAGGTTCCCCGGCAGCGCCGCCGCGACGCTGGCGACCGCGGCCACGGTCGCGGCCGCCGCGGGGCCGGTGGGCACGACCAGCCGGGGAAGGTGGACCGGCCGGACGGGCACCGAGCGGTACTCGACGCCCGAGTCGTCGACCAGCCGGTACGAGCCCGACTCCTGGACGTATCCGACCGGGGTCCGCTCCTGCACGACGATGATCACCGTCGAGGGGAAGGACGTGCGCACGCTGGCGTGCGCGACTCCCGGCAACCGCTCGACCCGGCGTGTCACGGCGGCCCGGTCCAGCCGCACCAGGGGCGTGCCGTCGGCGATGCGTGCCGCCTGCCGGACCTGCTCGGCGGCGGCCCCGGACGCGCCCTGCACCCGCACCGTGCGGGCGCCGAGCACGGGGCTGAAGGCGACCACCCACACCGCGAGCACCGCCAGGGCCGCGGCGGCCACCGCGCCGATGAGCAACCGCCGTCGCGGCATCGCGATCACGTCGGGACCCCCCGGTTCGCGGCACGCGCGCACGCGGCGCGGATGTCGTCGCACAGCAGGTAGACGTTGCCGATGCCCATCGTGACGACCAGGTCACCGGGCCCCGCGACCGCGGCCACCCGTTCGGGCAGCGCCGCGAAGCGCGGTTCGAGGATCACCCGCGACGGGGGCAGGGCGATCAGTTCGCTGATCGTCGCCCCGGTGACGCCGGGGATCGGCTCCTCCCGCGCGGGGAAGATGTCCATGACCACCGCGATGTCCGCCAGTGCCAGCGCCTGCGCGAACTCCCGGGCGAAGGTCTGGGTACGGCTGTAGGTGCCGGGCTGGAACACGGCGATCAGGCGCCCCTCGCCGGCGGCCCCGCGAGCGGCGGTGAGGGTCGCCGCGATCTCCGTCGGGTGGTGCGCGTAGTCGTCGTAGACGCGCACGCCGCCGCCCTCCCCGTGCGATTCGAAGCGCCGGTGGACGCCGCCGAAACCGGCCCAGGCCCCCACGACGGTGTCCAGGTCCAGGCCGATGTGGGCCGCCATGCCCAGCGCCGCGGCCGCGTTCAGCGCCATGTGGGCGCCGATGAGGGCGCCGACCCGCACGTGCCGCTCCCCCGCCAGCCCGGCGACGTCGAACTCGACGGCATCGGGCAGGGTGCGCACGGCGCTGACCAGGATGTCGGC
>SCQZ01000301.1 GCA_004299665.1 Jatrophihabitans sp. | reverse complement strand
TGTCGGTGAACATGGTTTCACCGCGGGACCCCCAGGAGGCGGGCGATGCTGGCGTTCGAACGGCACGGCACGGGCGAGCCACTGGTGCTCGTGCACGGTGTCACCCACCGCCGCCAGGCGTGGTACCCGGTCCTGGACCGGCTGACGCCGCACCGCGAGGTGTTCCTGGTCGACCTGCCCGGGCACGGCGAGTCCCCGGACCTGTGCACCGAGGGGCTGGCGCTGGAGGAGTGCCTGCGGCGCAGCTTCCGGCAGTTCCTCGACGAGAACGGCCTGCAACGCCCGCACGTCGCCGGCTACTCCCTCGGCGGCCGGGTGGCGCTGGAGGCCGGCGCGGCCGGTGATGCCCGCAGCGTGACGGCGCTGTCCCCGGCCGGCTTCTGGCGTACCGCACTGGAGTTCGCCCACACCCGCGGCGTCTTCACCGCGGCCGCGCGGACCGTCACCCGGCTGGGCCCGCGGGCCGAGAACCTGGCCCGCACCCGGGCGGGTCGAGAACTGATGTACGCGATGCTGATGACCCATCCGCTACGCGTGTCGCAGGACGCCGCGCTCGGCGACATCCGCGCCTTCCGCCGCGCGATCCCGGCGCTCTACGAGATCCTGGACGCCGCTACACCGTTCACGGCGGCGATCCCGGCCGAGGTGCCGGTGCTCGTCGCCTGGGCCGGGCGCGACTTCGTGTTGCCGCGCTGGCAGGCGGGCGTGGCGCGCACGCAGCTGCCGCAGGCCCGGCACGAGATCATGCACGGCGTCGGCCACGTCCCGATGTGGGACAACCCGCGGCTGGTGGCGGACGTCCTGCTGCGGGGCAGCGCGCACGACGCGTCCGTCGCCCCGCTGCCGCTGTCTGCGGCGCCGCGTCGCCGCCGCCCGCTGCGCGTCGCGAGCGCCTGAGGCAGGCGGGCTTCCTAGACTTCGGGTGTGGCCGGGCACCTGCTCGTCGACGTCGGCATCGTCCTGGCGCTGATCCTCGTCGAGGGGCTGTTCGTCGCCGCGGAGATCGCCCTGGTGTCCCTGCGCGAGGGGCAGGTCCGCGCGCTGGCCGAGACCGGCCGTCGCGGTGCTGCGGTCGCACGGCTCACGGCGGACCCGAACCGGTTCCTGGCCGCCGTCCAGATCGGGGTGACCTCCACCGCGTTGCTCTCGAGCGCCTACGGCGCCGTCACCATCTCCGACGAGGTCACCGGGTACCTGGTCCGCCAGGGTTGGGGCAGCGCCCTGGCCCGGACCGTCGCCGTCGTGGGCGTGACCCTGGTGATCTCCTTCGTGACGCTGGTGCTGGGTGAGCTCGTCCCGAAGCGGCTGGCGCTGCAGCGGCCGGAGCGGGCGGCGCTGGCCTTCGGCAGGCCACTGAACCGGATCGCCCGCACCTTCCGCCCGGTCATCTGGCTGCTGGGCGTGTCCACGGACGCGGTCGTGCGCCTGCTGGGCGCGAACCCGCGCGCGTCGCGGGTGCCGATCAGCGAGGAGGAACTGCGCGGGCTGGTCGCGACGCACCAGTCGCTCACCCGCGACGAGCGCCGGCTGATCGACGACGTCTTCGCGGCCGGGGAGCGGACGATCGGCGAGATCATGATCCCGCGTCCCGACGTGACCTTCCTGGAGGCGGGCATGACGGTCAGCCGCGCGGTGCGGCTCACCGCGGAGTCCACCCACTCGCGCTACCCGGTCGTCGGGCGCGACGCCGACGACGTGCTCGGCTTCGTGCACGTGCGCGACCTGGTCCTGGCCGACGCGCGGGAGCGCTCGCGCACGGTGGGCGACCTGGTGCGGGAGGTGAAGCTGCTGCCGGGCTCCAAGCAGGTGCTCGCCGCACTCTCGGAGATGCGCCGCGAGGGTGCGCACCTGGCCATCGTCGTCGACGAGTACGGCGGCACCGACGGGATCGTCACGCTGGAGGACCTCGTCGAGGAGATCGTCGGAGACATCCAGGACGAGTACGACGCGGAGGGGCCGGTGTCGCAGCGTCTGGTCGGGGGTGCGGTCGAGGTGGACGGCGGCTGCAACCTGGACGAGGTGGCCGAGGTGTCGGGCCTGCAACTGCCCGAGGGGCCGTACGCGACGCTCGGCGGGTGGGTGATGGCACGGCTGGGCCGGCTGCCCCGCGAGGGCGACGAACTGTCCAGCGACGGCTACCTGGTGCAGGTCACCGAGGTCGACGGCCGGCGGGTGGCGCGGGTCCGGCTGACCCCGCCGAGGGACGCTCACCCGGTTTGGGACGATGGGACGCACCATGAGCCCTGATCAGCCGCGCGTGTTGTCCGGCATCCAGCCGACCTCGGACTCGTTCCACCTCGGCAACTACCTCGGCGCCCTCAAGCAGTGGGTGGCGATGCAGGACCGCTACGACGCGTTCTACTGCATCGTCGACCTGCACGCCATCACCGTGGACCCGCCGCCGCCGGACCAGCTGCGCGAACGCAGCCGCTCGTCGGTGGCGCAACTGCTCGCCGCCGGGCTGGATCCGCAGCGGTGCAGCGTCTTCGCGCAGAGCCACGTCCCCGGGCACACGCAACTGTCGTGGGTGCTCGAGTGCATCACCGGCTACGGCGAGGCCGGCCGGATGACGCAGTTCAAGGACAAGTCGCAGCGCTCGGGCACCGACGCGATCACCGTCGGGCTGTTCACCTACCCGGTGCTGATGGCGGCGGACATCCTCATCTACCAGGCCGACGCGGTGCCGGTGGGCGAGGACCAGCGCCAGCACGTGGAGCTGACCCGCAACCTCGCGCAGCGCTTCAACTCCCGCTACGGTCCGACCTTCACCGTCCCCGAGCCGTTCATCCCCGCCCAGTCGGCGAAGATCTACGACCTGCAGGAGCCGACCGCCAAGATGAGCAAGTCGCTGCCGGACGCCGGGACGCTGAGCCTGCTGGACGATCCGGCCGTGCTGGCCCGCAAGATCAAGCGCGCGGTCACCGACACGGAGACCGAGGTGCGCTACGACCCGCAGCGCAAACCCGGGATCTCCAACCTGCTCGTGATCATGGCCGCCGTCACCGACCGCGCGGTCGCCGACGTGGAGGCCGACTTCTCCGGCGCCGGCTACGGGGCGTTCAAGGGTGCGGTCGCCGACGCCGTCGTCGCGTTCGCCGAGCCGTTCGGCAAGCGCGTCGCGGACCTGCTCGCCGACCCGGCGGAGATCGACCGGGTGCTGGCCGCGGGGGCGGCACGGGCACGTGCCGTCGCCGACGCGACCGTGGCCGACGTCTACGCCAAGGTGGGGTTCCTGCCGCCGGCGACCGCATGAGGGACCCGC
>SCQZ01000300.1 GCA_004299665.1 Jatrophihabitans sp. | reverse complement strand
CCCGCGGTGGTCGCCACGTCCTCGCTCGAGCTCGGCATCGACATGGGCGCGGTGGATCTGGTGGTCCAGGTGGAGTCGCCGCCGTCGGTCGCCTCGGGACTGCAGCGGGTCGGCCGGGCCGGGCACCAGGTCGGCGCGGTCTCGACCGGCGTGATCTTCCCGAAGTTCCGGGGCGACCTCGTCGAGTGCGCCGTCGTCGCCGAACGGATGCGCGCCGGGGCGATCGAGGCGATGCACTACCCGCGCAACCCGCTGGACGTGCTGGCCCAGCAGATCGTCGCGATCGTCGCGCGGCGCCCCCGCACCGTCGAGGACGTCGAGGAACTGGTCCGGCGCGCCGCTCCGTTCGCGGCACTGCCCCGGTCCGCCCTGGAGGCGGTGCTGGACATGCTCGCCGGCCGCTACCCGTCGGACGCGTTCGCCGAGCTGCGGCCGCGGCTGGTGTGGGACCGCACCACCGACACGCTCACCGCGCGCGCCGGAGCGCAACGGCTCGCCGTCACCAGCGGCGGGACCATCCCCGACCGCGGCCTGTTCGGGGTCTTCCTCGCCGGGGCGGGTGACACGGGCGCCGGGCGCCGCGTCGGCGAACTCGACGAGGAGATGGTCTACGAGTCCCGCGTCGGGGACGTCTTCCTGCTCGGCTCGTCGTCGTGGCGCATCGAGGACATCACCCACGACCGGGTGCTGGTGTCCCCCGCGCCGGGGCAGGCGGGGCGGATGCCGTTCTGGAAGGGCGACGCGCCCGGGCGCCCGGTCGAACTCGGCCGCGCGCTGGGCGCGTTCCTGCGCGAGGTCGCCGGCGCCCCGCCGGCCCGGGCGGCCGACCGCGCGCGGGCCGCCGGCCTGGACGAGTGGGGGGTGGACAACCTGCTCGCCTACCTCGCCGACCAGCGGGCCGCAACCGGCCACCTGCCCGACGACCGGACGGTCCTCGTCGAGCGGTTCCGGGACGAGCTCGGCGACTGGCGCCTCGTCGTCCACTCGCCCTTCGGCGCTCCGGTGAACGCGCCGTGGGCGCTGGCGATCGGGGCGCGGCTGCGCGAACGGTACGGGCTCGAGGTCAGCGCCATGCACTCCGACGACGGGATCGTGCTGCGGCTGCCCGACACCGACGCCGACGCCCCGGGGGCCGACCTGGCGCTGTTCGACCCCGACGAGGTGCAGGCGCTGGTGACGGCCGAGGTCGGCGGCTCGGCGCTGTTCGCCTCACGCTTTCGCGAGTGCGCGGCGCGCTCGCTGCTGCTCCCCCGGCGCGATCCCCGCAGGCGCACCCCGCTGTGGCAGCAACGCCAGCGGGCGAACCAGTTGCTCCAGGTGGCCGGGGAGTTCGGCGAGTTCCCGGTCGTCCTGGAGGCGATGCGGGAGTGCCTGCAGGACGTGTTCGACCTGCCCGGCCTGGTGACGATCATGGCCGACCTCGCCGCCCGGCGGGTCCGGGTCGTCGAGGTCGAGACCGCCCAGCCATCGCCGTTCGCCCGGTCGCTGCTGTTCGGCTACGTCGGGATGTTCCTCTACGACGGCGACGCCCCGCTGGCCGAGCGCCGGGCCCAGGCGCTCTCCTTGGACTCGACGCTGCTGGCAGAGCTGATGGGGACCACGCAACTGCGGGACCTGCTCGATCCGGAGGCGGTGGAACAGATCGGCCGCGAGGTCGCGCGCCTGACCCCGGAGCGGCATGCCCGCGGGACCGACGCGGTCGCCGACCTGCTGCGAGGCGTCGGCGACCTGACCACGGCCGAGGCGACCGCCCGCGGCGCCACCGCTGCGGAGCTCGCGTCGCTGCAGGAGCAGCGGCGCGCGATCCGGGTGCGCATCGGGGGGCAGGAGCGCTGGCTCGCGATCGAGGACGCGGGGCGGGTCCGTGACGCCCTCGGCACGGCGCTGCCGGTCGGGGTCCCCGCGGCCTTCACCGCGGCTGTGCGCGACCCGCTCGGCGACCTGGTGGGGCGCTACGCGCGGACCCACGGGCCGTTCGCGGCGGCGGACGTCGCCGGCCGGTTCGGTCTCGGTGTCGCGGTCGTCACCGCCACGCTCGCACGGCTCGCCGCGACCGGCCAAGTGGTGACCGGTGAGTTCTCGCCCGCCGGCGCGCAGGCCCTCGTTCCCGGCCCCCACCCCGCGGGGCCGCAGTGGTGCGACGCGCAGGTGCTGCGCTCGATCCGGCGCCGGTCGCTCGCGACCCTGCGACGTGAGGTCGAGCCGGTGCCGGCCACCGCGCTCGCGCGCCTGCTGCCGCAGTGGCAGGCGGTGGGCACCGAACGTGCCGGCGGGCCGCGCGGTGCCGACGCGCTGCTGCGAGCCGTCGAGCAGCTGTGCGCCGTCCCGGTGCCGGCCAGCGCGCTGGAGACCCTCGTGCTGCCGTCCCGGGTTCCGGGGTACACCCCGGCGATGCTGGACGAACTGACCCTGTCCGGTGAGGTCGTGTGGGCCGGGGCCGGGGCCCTCGGGATCCGCAGGGACGGCGTCGCCCCGGACGGCTGGCTGGTGCTGGCCCCGGCCGAGATCGCCCCGCTGGCCCTGGCGCCGGTCACGCCGGTCGACGGTGAGATCGCCGCCGCCGTCCTGGAGGCCCTCGGACAGGGCCAGGCGATGTTCTTCCGCGCGCTGGCCCAGCGCTGCGGCACCCCCGCGGACGACGCGATGGTCGCCGCAGTCTGGGAGCTGGTGTGGGCCGGCGCCCTCACCAACGACACCCTTGCCCCGGTCCGGGCGCTGCTCGCGCCGGGGCGGCGGTCGACGCACCGGCGCCCGCCCCGTCCCCCGCGGGCGCGCTACGGCCGCTACAGCGGGCTCGTCGCACCCGGCACCGGGGGCGCGCCCGCGTCCCTCGGCGCGGTCGGCGGGTCGGGACAGGCCGGGCCGGCCCCGTACGCGATGGCCGGCCGCTGGTCGGCCACCGCCACCCGCGACCTCGACACCACCCGCCGCGCACTGGCGGCCACGGACCTGCTGCTGGACCGCCACGGCGTGATCACCCGCGGCGCGGTCGCGGCGGAGCAGGTTCCGGGCGGATTCGCCGCCGTGTACGCTGTGCTCAAGGCCGCCGAGGAGTCCGGCCGGGTGCGGCGGGGCTACTTCGTCGAGGGGCTGGGGGGCGCCCAGTTCGCGGTGCCGGGCGCCGTCGACCGGCTGCGAGCCTGCGCGCGCGAGGACCGGCCACCGGAGCCGTCGCTGGTGCTCGCGGCCACCGACCCGGCCAACCCGTACGGGGCGGCGCTGCCCTGGCCCCGGGAACGCGAGCAGGGCCACCAGCCCGCGCGCAAGGCCGGTGCCCTGGTGGTGCTGGTCGACGGCGCCCTCGCGCTCTACGTCGAGCGCGGCGGGCGCACGCTGCTCTCCTTCACCGACCGGCCGGCGCTGCTGCAACCCGCGGCCGACGCGCTCGCGCTGGCGGTGCGTGACGGCGCGCTCGGCAAGCTGGCCGTCGAGCGCGCCGACGGGGTGCCGGTGACCGGCTCGGCACTGGCGTCGGCGCTGTGCGAGGCCGGCTTCCGTCCGTCCCCGCGCGGCCTGCGGCTGCGTGGCTGAGCGATGAACGACGATGGGTGCGGGCGGGGCCGGCCGAGGTGAGGAGCGAGGATGCCCGAGGGTGACACCGTGTGGCTCACGGCACGGCGCCTGGACGGCGCGCTGAGCGGTCAGGTCGTGATCCGCAGCGACGTCCGGGTGCCGCAGTTGGCCACGGTGGACCTGCGCGGGCGGGCGGTCACCCAGGTCGTGCCGCGGGGCAAGCACCTGCTCACCCGCTTCGACGACGGCACCACGTTGCACAGCCACCTGCGCATGGACGGCTCGTACGACATCACCCCGGCGCGGCACCGGTCGCACCGCTACCCGGACCACCTGATCCGCATCCTGCTGGCGAACGACTCCTGGCAGACGACCGGCTACCGGATCCACGACCTGCGCCTGCTGCCGACGCGCGAGGAGTCGCAACTCATCGGCCATCTCGGCCCGGACCTGCTCGGACCGGACTGGGACGAGGCCGAGGCGGCCCGTCGCCTCGGCTCCGACCCGGACGTCCCGATCGGCCA
>SCQZ01000299.1 GCA_004299665.1 Jatrophihabitans sp. | reverse complement strand
CGCTTCGACGGCGAGATCGTCCCGTTCGGCGAGATGACGACGGACGAGGGGCCGCGGGCCGACACCAGCCTGGAGAAGATGGCGGCGCTGAAGACGCTGCGCGAGGGGGGGCGCGTCACGGCCGCGCTCGCGTCGCAGATCTCCGACGCGGCGAGCGCGGTCCTGGTCGCCTCGGCGGACGCGGTGCGCCGCTTCGGCCTGACGCCCCGCGCGCGGGTGCACCACATCAGCGTCCGTGCCGACGACCCGGTGTACATGCTGACCGCGCCGATACGGGCGACCCGGTACGCGCTCGAGCGCGCGGGGATGACCCTCGAGGACATCGATCGCGTCGAGATCAACGAGGCGTTCGCGTCGGTCGTGCTCGCGTGGCTCGCGGACCTGCACGCCGACCCCGCCCGGGTCAACGTCAACGGGGGCGCGATCGCGCTCGGCCACCCGATCGGTGCGACCGGGACGAAGCTGCTGGCGACCTTGCTGAACGAACTGGAGCGGATCGGTGGGCGCTACGGGCTGCAGACGATGTGCGAAGGTGGCGGGCAGGCAAACGTCCTGATCATCGAAAGGCTGTGACCGCATGCCCCTGGCCCGGCTCGGCGACCGCTCCCTGTCCTTCCGCCGGGGCGGCCGGGGGGAGCCGTTGTTGCTGATCCAGGGCATGGCCGGGCACGTCGGCATGTGGGGCGAGCCGCTGCTGGCCGCGCTGGAACACGACTTCGACGTCCTCGCCTACGACCATCGCGGCATCGGCGAGAGCAGCGAGGTTCCCGGGGCATTCACGATCGCCGATCTCGCCGACGACGCGGCGGCGCTCATGGACGCACTCGGCTGGGGCAGTGCGCACGTCTTCGGCATCTCCATGGGCGGCATGGTCGCCCAGGAACTGGTGCTGTGCTTTCCGGAACGGGTGCGGCGGCTGGTGCTGGGATGCACCTACGCCGGCGGGTCGGGCGCGCAGATCGTCGCCCCCGGCCCGCTGCGGATATTCGAGGCGATGCAGACCGGTGACCTGGACCTCGCGGTCCGCGCCGGTTTCGAGGCCAACGTCTCGGGGGAGTTCGCGGCCGATCCGGCGCACTACGAGACGTTCAAGCAGGCGGTACTCGCGGAGCGCGTCCCGGTGCCGCTGGTCCTGGCGCAGGCGCAGGCCTGCTTCGCGCACGACGCCAGTGCCCGGCTCGGCACGGTGACGGCCCCCACGCTGGTGCTGCACGGGACGGCGGATCAGATGGTGCTGTATCCCAACGCCGAGCACGTCGCGTCGCTGATCCCGGGGGCGCGGCTGCACACCTTCCCGGGCGCCGGCCATCTGTTCTACTGGGAGCAGCCCGACCGGACCGCCGCGCTGCTGCGCGAGCACCTGGTCGGCTGACCAGCGAAGGAGGTTGCCGTGGTCGGCTTCGGTGCGGTGTCGCATCTGGACCTGTCGGTGTCCGACGTGGAACGCAGCGCGGACTGGTACGGCCGCGTGCTCGGGCTGCGGCGGATCTCCCGCGCCGACCTGGGGAACCGGGTCATGATCGTGCTGCGGCACGACGAGACGGGCTTGGTGATCGGGCTGAACCAGCACGCGGACCCCACCGCGGAGCGCTTCGACGAGCACCGCCCGGGGCTTGATCACGTCGGCTTCGCGGTGAGCTCGCGCAGCGACCTGGACGAGTGGCAGGCGCGCCTGCAGGAACTGGGGGTCGTGCACTCGCCGGTCACCGACTCGCCCTCGGGCTCGGGGACGGCCCTGGTGTTCCGCGACCCGGACAACATCCAGCTCGAGTTCTGGTGGCCGCGCCCGCGCTGAACTTAGCCCCGGATATTCAAGTCCGTGCTGAAGATGATGTCGCTTCAGCGTGTTGATCTTGCTGGTGGTTCGGGCTGTGGTGGGCGTGTCTGCTCGCCCGGCCGCGGCTGCCGGGTCGTCCGTGATGTTCGTCGGGTCGGGTGGTTGCGTTCAGGTCAGTGGTGTCGGCAGGGCGCGCAACCGGGCGAACGCGGTGGCCAGCTCGTGAGCCCATCGCCACGTTTTGTCGATCTTGAGGCGGAGTCGTCGTCCGCCGCGGACGAGGCGGGCGGCGACGTGCAGCAGCCGGTAGCGCAGCGTCTTGGGTTCGGCCTTGGCCAGTGCCGGCTGGTCGTGCAGCAGCGTGGTCTGCGCCCAGGCGATGAGATCGATCGCGACGAGTGCGCAGGCCAGCCACGCCTTGTTGATCGCGAAGACCTTGGACGGGAACCGGCCCAGGCCGGTGTCCTTGCCGCATCTGATGCGGTCTTCGACGCGGGCGTGGGAGCGGTGCCGGGCGTCGAGCCACGCGTGCTGTCCATGCTGGGTGTCGGTGGCGAAGCAGGTGTAGCGCCACCCATCGCGTTCTTCGATCAGGTCGAGCTGCGCGCCCGGATGCGGGCGTTCGCGGCGGGCGATGACGCGCAGCCCGGCCGGGTAGTCGGCCAGCGCTGCGGCAGGGAACATGCCGGTCAGCTCGACCACGCCGGCGCCCTCGCGCGGGTCGCCGTCCACGTCGATCGCCGCCGTCCATGCCGACTCGGGCAGGGCGGCGATCGCCGCGTGCTCACGGGCGCCGAGCGCCCAACCGACGGAGAACTCGGCATCCACGCCGTCCTCGCGCAGCCCGCGCAGGTGCGCCAGCAGCGCCTTCGAGGCGCCAGCGCCGTCAAAGCGCAACAGGATCGGGTAGCCGTGCCGGTACTCGGCCGGGACCTGCGCCAGCGCAGCGTCGATGACCTCGATGTGATCGGCTGCGGTGTTGCTGCCGGCGTTGCCGGCCCGCAGCATCCCGGTCAACGCCTCGTTGGTGTTGTCGCAGAACGCCAGCACCGGATGGAAGCCGAACGTGTGCTTGAACGTCGGTCGGGCTTGCTCCTTCTCGCTGTGCGCGATGACGAGCGTGGCGTCCTCGTCGATCACCAACACCGCCCGCCCGTCACGCGAGAGCAGCGGTCGACCACACACCAGCGACGCCGGCAGCACCGCACCGGTCTGCTCGCCACGCTGCGCCCACGCGACCTCCCGCGCGGCGGCCCGCGCCTGGGCAACCGCGCACAGGTCGGCATCGGTCATCGACTCGAGCACCCGGCGACACGTCGTGTCCGAGGCCACCGGCCCGAACACGCCCGGCTGATCGACCAACGTCGCGATGTCGCTCAAGCACTGCCCGCCGTCGGCGATCATCACCGCGATATCGGCCAGCACCCGCCCCGGATCGTGCACCGTCTGCGGCGCCATCCGGTCAGCGAGGACCGCCGACAGCTGCGCGGTCAACGTCGTCGTGTCGGCCAGATCGGCCAACAGCCGCGACCCGGCATGCGACACCACGCCGACACCATCGGCGGAAACTTCAACAACAGGACGAGTACGGGTAGCGTGCACGCGGAAGGTGCCTCTCGATTCGGTGATCGCGGACTCTCGACAAGCCCACAATCCCTTACCGGGCAGGCACTTTCGCTCATCTACACGCCGACACCCCAACCCGATCTTGGGGAATCCGGG
>SCQZ01000298.1 GCA_004299665.1 Jatrophihabitans sp. | reverse complement strand
CTGGATCTGGAAGAAGTACCTGGTCAAGGGGAGCAACTGCCGCGAGATCGTCGACAACGTGGTGGACATGGCCCACTTCTTCTACGTCCACTTCTCCTTCCCCACCTACTTCAAGAACGTCCTCGAGGGGCACGTCGCCACCCAGTACCAGCGCGGCAGCGGCCGCGAGGACGTGCGGCCGCCGGCCAAGCCGGGTGAGCCGACGCTGCTAACCAACGAGTCGGCCGCGTCGTACCACGGCCCGTCGTTCATGATCGACGAACTGGTGTACCACTACGACGACGGCTCGTCGATCGAGAACGTGCTGATCAACTGCCACTACCCGGTCACGCCGACCTCGTTCGTCCTGCAGTACGGGATCATCGTCAAGAAGGCGGCGCACCTGCCGGGCGACCGGGCCGAGCGGCTGGCCCAGGCCAGCGCCGACCACATCGGCAAGGGCTTCGAGCAGGACATCGCGATCTGGCGGAACAAGACCCGCATCGACAACCCGCTGCTGTGCGAGGAGGACGGCCCCGTCTACCAGTTGCGGCGCTGGTACGAGCAGTTCTACGTGGACGTGGCGGACGTGACGCCGGAGATGACCAACCGGTTCGAGTTCGAGCTGGACACCACCCGCCCCATCGAGGTGTGGAAGCAGGAGGTCGCCGCCAACCTCGCCGCGCGCTCCGCCGCCACCGCGTCGGTCTGACGGGCGCGCCGTGATGGCCCGGCCCGTCACCGACCTGCCGGCGGGGCTGCCCAGCCGCGCCCAGGTCCCCGTCGTCTGCGAGCGGTGCGGGCTGCAGGTGCTGGTGGGCAAGACGAGCTGGCAGCAGACCTCGGTGCAGTGGCCGGCGGACGGCCCGGCCCGCTGCCAGGAGTTCGGCGCGCCCGGGGACGACTCGATGAGCGCGCGGGTGCGCAGTTGCGACGCACTGCGGCGCTCGATCCTGGACGCGGCCCGCGCCGGTTCGATCCCGGTCCCCGAGTAGCCGCCGTCCCGGGCCCTGCGTCGACCGGCACGGCGATCCATAGCCGGCCCGCAGCCGGTTGACAGCCGGCTCACCGCTTGTGTCGGGCATCATGAACCTTCCCGGTCCACGCGACCCGAAGGGCAGGTCATGGGCGTCTTCTCCCGCCGGTCGTCCCGGCCGGGCACCGTGCGCACGGCCGACCGCGCCGACCTGGACCACCTGCGCGCCTTCGCGGCCTCGCGGACCGGCGTCGAGGCCTACCTCGAGCCCCGCACCGCCGTCACCGAGGCCACCGTCGTGCTCGTCGCCGCGGACGGGGAGTGGACGCGGCGGCGCGTCGGCGGCCCGGACGCGGCCGCGAAGCTGGCGAAATCGCTGGCCGTGCCGCTGTACGAGGCCGAGCGCGTGGGATACCCGCAGCGGATGCGGGACTGGACGGCCCGCCGCGCCGCGACCGAGCCCGGCTGAGCCGCCGCCTACCCGGCCCCTCCCCCCGCTGATCGACTCGCTGCGAGCCCCGGCTGGGCGGGGGTACGGGCGAGATGATCACGAGGGTCCGCGCTACGGTGGCGGCCATGGGCGCGGACGCGGACGACCTGCGGGCCCTCGCCCAGGCCTACGCCGCGGCGGTCGATTCGCGTGATCCCGAAGCCCTGCTGGCCCTGTTCACCGACGACGCCGTGGTGACGCTCCCCGCGGAACTGGCCGGTCGGTACCTGCCGCACGAACTGCACGGTGCGCAGATCGCGTTGCTCATCGACGGGGTGCGCCACTTCGACTCGACCCGGCACGTGATCGACGGCAACCGCTGCGCCGTCGAGGGGGACGCGGCAACGGGCCGGACGCTGTGCACGGCGCATCACCTACGCGGCGAGCGCGACCTGGTGCTGACCGTCCGGTACGACGACGCGTACTCCCGGGTGGACGGGTGCTGGCGGTTCCGGCGCCGGGACCTGAGCGCGACCCCCGCCGGGACCTGACCCGCGTCGCCCCCTGGGTGCGCTTCCCCCCTCGTGTCACTAGATCCGGGCACGTTTTCTGGTCACACGGACGGGGAAGCGCGGGTGGCGTGGTCACACGGGCGGGGAAGCGGGGGTGGCGCGCGGCCGGCGGGTCAGCGGGGCGGCAGGAAGGCGGCGAGCGGCTCGGTGCCGGACCAGTCGTGCCCCCAGTAGCTGTCGGCGGTGATCTGCTCGGCGGTGTAGTACGCCTCGTCGACGCGCATGCCGTCCCACCCGAGTTCGATGTCCCAGCCGCCGGGAGCCCGCACGTAGAAGGACACCATCTTGTCGTTCGTGTGCCGCCCGAGCGTGGAGGAGATGGAGAAGCCCAGCTTGCCGAGCCGGTCCAGCGCCTGGCCGACGGCGTCGAGGGTGCCGACCTCGACCATCAGGTGCACCAACCCCGGGGCCTCGCCGTGGGGGGCGGGCACGATCGCCAGGCTGTGGTGGCGCTCGTTCACACCCAGGAAGCGCACGTAGCGGCGCCCGCCGGCGCCGCCGCCCATGCGGATCGAGCCGCGGGGCAAGAACCCGAGCACCCGGGTGTAGAACTCCTCGGTCGCGGTGAAGTCCGTCGTCGGCAGCACGACGTGGCCCATGCCCTGCGTGCCGGTGACGAAGCGGCTCCCGAAGGGCGTGATCACCGGGCTGTGGTCGAGCACCGGGCCCCAGAACACCTCGATGGGGTTGCCGGCGGGGTCGGCAAACGCGATCGCCGCCTCGACGCCGCGGGCGTCGGCCTCCTCGGCGGACAGGTCACGCACCGTGACGCCGGAGCCGGCGACGGCGTCGCGCACCCGGTCCAGGGCGAACCGGTCGCGCACCTCCCAGCCGACGGCGCGGACCCGGTCCTGCTCACCGGCGCGCACGACCAGGCGCGCCTGGCGCTCGTCCATGCGCAGATTGAGCGCGCCGTCGCCGGCCGGGCCGTGGCCGGATGCCCAGCCGATGCCCTCCAGGGCGAAGGTGCGCCAGCGGTCGAGGTCGGCGGTCTGGACGTCGAGGTATCCGAGCCCGCGGATGTCCGGCATGCAGGTCCTTCTCTAGATCATGGACAGCATCGGCCCGGGGGGCGGTTCGATGCCGAGGTTGGTCAGGGCCGAGGCGTGGAACACCGAGCCCGGCACGTGGATGGCGTGCGCCAGCCCCATGTGCGCGTCGCGCCAGAACCGCTGCATCGGGTTGTCCACCCGCATCGCGTTCCCGCCGGAGCGCGCCATGATCTCGTCGGTGGCGCGGACCGCCCGCCACGCCGCCTGGGTCTGGATGCGGCGCCCCACCGCGCGGTCCTGCAGCGTCGGGGTCTTGCCCGCGGCCACCAGGTCGTAGATCCGGCACACGTTGTCCAGCAGCGCGGCCCGCGAGGCGTTGATCTCCGCCGACGCCTCCCCGATCGCGTACAGCACGTACGGGTCGTCCTTGATCTTCGTGCCGGTGATCTGCACCCGGTTACGCTGGTAGTCCAGGTGGTGCGCCAGCGCGCCCTCCGCGATCCCGATCACCGCCGCCGTGATCCCCAGCGGGAACGCCACCGAGAACGGCAACTCGTACGTCGGGTCCCCCAGCCCCGCCGCCCGCTGCAACGACCCGTCGATCACCTGGGAGTACTCCAGCGTCCGGTAGGACGGGACGAACGCGTCCTTGACGATCACGTCCTTGCTGCCCGTGCCCCGCAGCCCCACCACGTCCCACGAGTCGTCCACGATCTCGTAGTCCGACCGCGGCAGGATCAGGTGCAGCGAGCGCGGCGGCATCGCCATCGCGCCGTTCTCGTCCCCGACGAACCCACCCAGGAACACCCACCGGCAATGGTCGGTCCCGGAGGAGAACTGCCAGCGCCCGTTGAAGATGTAGCCGCCCTCCACCGGCCGCGCGATGCCCATCGGCGCGTACGGCGAGGCCAGCCAGGTGTCCGGGTCGGCGCCCCACACCTCGTCCTGCACCTTCGGGTCGGCGAACGCCAGCTCCCACGGGTGCACGCCGACCACGCCGTTCACCCAGCCGCTGGAACCGTCCAGCGACGCGATGCGCATCACCGTCTCGGCGAACTCGCGCGGGTGCACCTGCAGGCCGCCGTGCGAGCGCGGCTGCAGCATTCGGATCGCCCCGGTGTCCCGCAAGATCTTCGCCGACGTGTCCGACAGCCGGCCCAGCTTCTCGTTGGCCGGACCCTGCGCCGCGAGTTCGTCGGCGTGCTCCTCGACCCGCGTCAACACCTCGTTCGCCATGGTCCCAAGGTTGGCAGGGCGGCGTCGCGACGGACACGATCGCTCCCGCTGACCGGGAGGGGCGCCCGGAATACTCGGCCCATGACATCCCTGGACGACCGGGTCGCGGCGCTGGAGCACGTGCAGGCCATCACCGCGCTGAAGTACCGCTACTGGCGGGCCTGCGACGCGAAGGACCCCGACGCGATGCGGGAGTGCTTCGTGCGGCGCGGGGCGCGCATCGAGTACGGGCCGATGGGCAGCTACGACGACGTGGCCGGGCTGATCGACATATTCACCCGCATCGCGCTGCGCCGCCTGGACGACGGGCGGTGGGCCGTCCTGGACATGCACCACGGCCTGCACCCGCAGATCACCGTGCGCCCGGACGGCACGGCGACCGGACGGTGGACGCTGCAGTTCCGGCAGGTCGACAACGAGCGCGGCACGGAGCGGCTCAGCGCCGGTGAGTACGAGGACGAGTACGCCCGCGAGGACGGGCAGTGGCGCATCGCCGCCACGACCTACCGGGTGCGCTGGGGGATCGAGCGCCCTCTGGCCGACGCGGCGGTGACGCAGTGAGCAGCACCGCGCTGGTGACCGGCGGCGGCCGCGGCGTCGGCAAGGGGATCGCACTGGCGCTGGGCGAGCGGGGCTGGACGGTCGGGGTCACCGGCCGCACCCGCTCCCGGCTCGACGCCACCGCGCAGGCGGTGACCGCGCTCGGCGGGCAGGGGATCGCGCTGGAGTGCGACCACCACGACGACGCGCAGGTGACGGCGACGGTGCAGTCCTTCGCGGCCGGGCACGGCGCCCTGGATCTGCTCGTCAACAACGTCTGGGCCGGTCCGGCCGACTCGCGCGGCTTCGACGCCCCGGCGTGGGAGCGCCCCCTCTCGGACTGGGACTCGCTGATCGGGATCGGGCTGCGCACCCACTACGTCGCCTCCGTCGCGGCCTGCCGGGCGATGGTTCCGGCGCGGCACGGCCTGATCGTCAACATCTCCTCGTTCGGCGGCCGCGCCCACCTGCACTCGGTGCTGTACGGGATCAGCAAGGCCGGGCTGGACAAGATGGCGCACGACCTCGCCGTCGAACTGCGTCCCCACGGCGTGAGGGCGGTGTCGCTGTGGCCGGGCCTGGTGCAGACGGAGTCGTTGCTGGCCAGCGGCCTGGAGCAGGTCGCCGGGTTCCCCATCGCCGACGCCGAGACGCCGCGCTTCGTCGGCCGCGTGGTGCACGCGCTCGCGGTCGACCCGGGCATCGCCGCCCGCAGCGGCGGCACCTTCGTGTGCGCCGAACTGGCCCGGGACTACGGCATCACCGAGGACGACGGCCGGCAACCCGCGTCGCACCGGCAGGCCTTCGGCGGCGGCCCGTTCTTCACGGTGTGACCGCTCAGCGGATCAGGCCGCGGCGGCGTCCCTCGGCCGCCGCCGCGGTGCGGCTGTCGACCTCCAGCTTGGAGAAGACCTGCACCAGGTGCGACTTCACGGTGGCCTCGGTGATGAACAGCGCCTTCGCGATCGTGGCGTTCGCCTCGCCGTCCGCGACCCGCTGCAAGATCTCCGTCTCGCGCGCGGTGAGCGCCCGCCCCGGACGCCGCACGCGGCTGACCAGCCGGGTCGCCACCGACGGGGCGAGCACCGTCTCCCCCGCCGCGGCGGTGTGGATCGCCGCGATCAGCTCGGCGGGTTCGGCGTCCTTGAGCAGGTAGCCGGTGGCCCCGGCCTCGATGGCCCGCAGGATGTCCGCCTCGCTCTCGTAGGCGGTGAGCACCAGCACCCGCGGCGGTCGCGGCAGCGCGGCGAGGCGTCGGGTCGCCTCCGCTCCGTCGATGCCCGCGCCCAGGTGCAGGTCCATGAGCACGACGTCCGGCGCCGCGGCCGGGACGGCGTCGAGCGCAGCCTCGCCGGATCCTGCCTCCCCCACCACCACGACGGACGGGTCCGCCTCGATCGCGCCCCGCAGCCCCGAGCGCACGATCGGGTGGTCGTCGACGATCAGTACGCGCACCGGCTCAGCCATGGCTCTCCTCGATGTCGTCCGTGGGGATGGACGCGCTCACCGCGGTCCCGGCGCCGGGCGCCGACTCCACCGCCAGCGTGCCGCCGACCTCGGCCAGCCGCGAGCGCATCGCCTCCAGCCCGATGCCGGTGCCCGCAGTGGTCTCGTGGGCGGTCGCGCCCGGGTCGAACCCGCGCCCGTCGTCGGCGATGTCCAGGCTCACCCGGTCCGGCTGGAAGGTCAGGGTCAGCCGCGCGTGGCGTGCCATGGAGTGCGCGATCACGTTGCCCAGCGCGCCCTGCGCGGTACGCAGTAGCGCGACCGCGGTGGCGACGGGCAGCTCGTACGGGTCGCCGTCGACCTCGAGCTCCAACCCGATGCCGACGGGACGGGCGTCCTCGACGAGCCGCGCGAGGGCGTCGGTCAGCGACCGGCCGGCCAGCTGCGCCGGGGCGAGCGCCCGCACCACGCGGCGGGTGTCCTCGAGCGCGCCCTTGGCCGCGTCGACGGCCGCGTCGAGCTGGCGTCGGGCCGGCACCGGCAGTGCGTCGCTCCCGGACCGCACCGACCGCAGCAGCAGCAGGATGCTCGCCAGACCCTGCGCGACGGTGTCGTGGATCTCGTTGGCCAGCCGGTCCCGCTCGGCGAGGGTGCCCGCATACCGCTCGGCGGCGGCCACCCGCTCCTGGGCGGCGCGCAGTTCGGCCAGCAGCAGCGCCCGGCGCTCGGCCTCGTCGCGCAACTGGCGGTAGACGACGATGATCACGACCGCGACGGCGGCGCCGACGAGCGGCCCCGCGACCACGCCCAGGCTCACGCCCCCCTGGTGCACTGCCACGGTCGCGACGGCCCCCGCCACGAGGACGACGACGACGGGGATCGCGACCCGCAACGGGAGCAGTTGCAGCAGCAGCAGGAACAGCGGGAACGCCAGCCACACGAAGCCGGCCGACAAGATCACCAGCACGATCCAGCCCGCGGTCAGGACGGCCAACCACAGCCGCGCCCCCCGGAGCGGACCCGTGCCGCGGGAGGCGCCCGCCCCGGCCGCGCGCGCCGAACGCCGGCGCTCGGCCAGGGCCCCCGCCGCGTACCAGCACAGCACCAGCGCGGCGACGGTGCCCGACGCCCAGGGCCGCCGGCCGTCGGCGATCGACTGCCCGGCTCCCAGCGCCAGCAGCCCGGCGAACAGCGCGTGTTCGGCCTGTCGCAGCAGGGTCAGGGCGACGGGTCGCTGGTCGGGAACGCTCATGGCGACCGCCAGGCTAGCCGCGCCCCGCCCCGCCCACCTGCAACTTTCGACGGAGCGGCGGCTGCCACCTACGCCGCGCAGGGTCCCGTCGCGCGCTCGATGTGCGCGGGCCGTCGCGCGGCGAGCATCTTAACCATG
>SCQZ01000002.1 GCA_004299665.1 Jatrophihabitans sp. | reverse complement strand
CAAGCCGTCCACCCGGACGAGGGTCAGCTTCAGCGTCGGCATCGCCGAACTCGGCGGGTACCCGCTGGTGATCGACGGGGCCACCAGCCAACTCGGCCGCGGCGAGCCGATCGAGGACACCGCGCGGGTGCTGGAGCGCCAGGTGGCCGCCATCGTCTGGCGCACCTTCGGGCAGGAGCGGATCGAGGCCATGGCCCGCGTCAGCCGGGTCCCGGTCGTCAACGCGCTGACCGATTCGTTCCACCCGTGCCAGATCCTCGCCGACCTGCAGACGGTCCGCGAGCACAAGGGACGCCTCGCGGGGCTGCGGATCAGCTACCTGGGCGACGCCGCGAACAACATGGCCCACTCCTACCTGCTCGGCGCGGCCGCGGCCGGCATGCACGTGAGTGTCGCGGGGCCGCCGGGTTACCTGCCCGACCCGGCCGTCGTCGAGGACGCTCGGCGCATCGCCGCCGCGACCGGCGGCTCGGTGCTTGTCACCTCGGACCCGCACGCGGCGCTCGACGGCGCGGACGCACTGGCGACCGACACCTGGGTCTCCATGGGGCAGGAGGGCCAGAGCGCCGAGCGGGAGACCCCGTTCCGCCCGTTCGCCCTTGACGAGGCGGCGCTCGCCCGCGCCGCGGCCGGAGCGGTCGTGCTGCACTGCCTGCCCGCCTACCGCGGCAAGGAGATCGCCGCGGCGGTGATCGACGGGCCGCAGAGCGTGGTGTGGGACGAGGCCGAGAACCGGCTGCACGCGCAGAAGGCCCTGCTCACCTGGCTGCTGGGGCAACCGTGAGGGCGCTGCGCGCGGCGGCGACGGCGGCGCTCGACTCCAAGGTCGCGCGTCACGAGCGCATCGTCGCCGTGCTGCGCGAGCGCACGGTGCGCTCCCAGGCCGAACTCGCGGCGGCGCTGCGGCGCGACGGCTTCGAGGTCACGCAGGCGACCCTGTCGCGCGACCTGGACGAACTCGGCGCCGTCAAGCTGCGCACCCCGGACGGCGGGCTGCCGGCGTACGTCGTGCCCGAGGACGGCACCCCGATGCCGGCGCCCTCTCCCGACGACGACCACCCGCGGTGGGGCTCCCTCCAGCCGCCGGGGCGCCGCCGGCGGGGACGGCTGGAGCGGCTGCTCGCGGAGTTGCTCGTGTCGGCGGAGGCCAGCGCCAACCTGGTCGTCCTGCGCACGCCGCCCGGCGCGTCGAACTTCCTGGCCAGCGCGCTCGACCGGGCCCGCCTGCCCGGTGTGCTCGGAACGATCGCCGGCGACGACACGATCCTGGTCGTCGCCCGCGACCCGATCGGGGGAGCGGCCCTGGCCGCCCGGTTCCTCGAGCTCTCGCGCACCGCGTGATGTCCCCACACCGTCCCACCCCGAGGAGCCGATAGCAGTGAGCAAGGTCCTGACATCCCTGCCGGTGGGGGAGCGTGTCGGCATCGCCTTCTCCGGCGGCCTGGACACCTCCGTCGCCGTCGCGTGGATGCGCGACAACGGCGCGGTGCCCTGCACCTACACCGCGGACATCGGCCAGTACGACGAGCCGGACGTCTCCGGCGTCCCCGACCGGGCGCGGCAGTACGGTGCCGAGATCGCCCGCGCCGTCGACTGCCGGCGCGAACTCGTCGAGGAGGGCTTCGCGGCGCTCGCCTGCGGCGCGTTCCACATCCGTTCCGGCGGGCGCGCCTACTTCAACACCACGCCGCTCGGGCGCGCCGTGACCGGCACCATGCTGGTGCGCGCCATGCAGTCCGACGACGTCCACATCTGGGGCGACGGCTCGACCTTCAAGGGCAACGACATCGAGCGGTTCTACCGCTACGGGCTGCTGGCGAACCCGGACCTGCGGATCTACAAGCCGTGGCTGGACGCGGACTTCGTCGGCGAGCTCGGGGGCCGGGCGGAGATGAGCAAGTGGCTCGCCGAGCACGACCTGCCCTATCGCGACAGCGAGGAGAAGGCGTACTCCACGGACGCCAACATCTGGGGCGCCACGCACGAGGCGAAGACCCTCGAGCACCTGGACGCGTCGCTCGAGTCCGTCGAGCCGATCATGGGCGTGCGGTTCTGGGACCCGGCGGTGCGGATCGACGCCGAGGACGTCACCGTCCGGTTCGTCGCGGGCCGGCCCGTCGCGATCGGCGGCGCCGAGCTGCCCGACCCGGTCGCGCTGGTGACCGCGGCCAACGCCGTCGCCGGCCGGCACGGGCTGGGCATGTCCGACCAGATCGAGAACCGCATCATCGAGGCCAAGTCCCGGGGGATCTACGAGGCGCCCGGCATGGCACTGCTCTGGATCGCCTACGAGCGGCTGCTGAACGCGATCCACAACGAGGACACGATCGCCAACTACCACGCGCAGGGGCGGCGGCTCGGCCGGCTGCTCTACGAGGGCCGCTGGCTGGACCCGCAGTCGCTCATGCTGCGCGAGTCGATCCAGCGCTGGATCGCGGCACTGGTCACCGGCGAGGTGACCCTGCGGCTGCGCCGCGGCGAGGACTACTCGGTGCTGGACACCCGCGGCCCCGCGCTGTCCTACCACCCGGACAAGCT
>SCQZ01000297.1 GCA_004299665.1 Jatrophihabitans sp. | reverse complement strand
ACCGCGCTGGTCGTCGGGTGAGCGCGGACGAGGCACTGGCGCAGCGGCTGCAGGACACGGTCCTGACACCGCTGCACGCCGTCGCGACGCGACTGGACTCGCTGCTCGCCCTCACCAGGGAACCGCCCGTGCAGCGCCGCGTCGCCGAGACCGCGGCCGAACTGGAACGGGTCGCGGCGGCCCTGCGGTCCCAGCTGCGCGACCTGCAGCGCGGCGACGATGAGGGCGTCGTGCCGGCGCTGCGTGACCGCGTCCTGGACGCCGGGCAGCGGCTGGGCTGCGTGCCGCGGTTCGCCGCCGACGCCGCGGTCGCCGACCTGGACCCCGGCGTGCTCGCCGACGTCACCGCCGTGGTGGGCGAGGGCGTCGACAACGTGGTCCGGCACGCCTACGCCGGCAACCTCGAGGTGACGATCACCGCGGGCGCGCAGGTGGTCGTCACCGTCGTCGACGACGGCGTCGGCCCGGACGACGATGCCCCCGGGGAGGGCGGGCTCGCCCGCCTGGCCGCGCTCGCCGAGGCCCGCGGCGGGACCAGCGAGATCACCGCCAACCCCGACGGGTTCGGATCGACACTGACCTGGCGGATCCCCGGATAGCACCGCCTTTGGTCGCGGAGTTTGCCCGGCGTCTGACGGGTGTGCTTCGCTTCGTCGCGTGGAGCGGGTCGCGGTGTTCGACGGGGCCGCGCTGGTCGCCGAGTTGGACGAACGCCGAGTCGCGTCGAACCTGGGGTGGCCGGAGGTGGCCGGGGAACTGACGGCGCAGTCGGCGGGGTTGCGAGCGGAGATCAACGATCATGCGGTGTGTCCCGGCGCGCTGGTGCGGACCGTGCGGCGCGGCTCGATGTCGTGCCAGTACGCGCTGATGCTGCTGCAATGGCTCGGCCGCTCCCCCGAGGACTTCCTGACCGGTCCACGACGCGAGGTCGGCCCGGCCCGGCTGCCGGACGTCGACATTGACGCCCGGCTTCGGTGGGACCTACCCCAATTGCATGCGGCCGTCGACGAGGAGCGGCGGCGGCGCGGGCTCACGTGGACGGCGCTGGCTGCGGACATCGGATGTACACCGAGCCGGCTGACGAACCTGCGCACCGCACGGCTGGCCGACATGGATCTCACCATGCGCCTCACCCAGTGGCTCGGCCGCCCGGCGGCCGAATTCGTGCATCCCGCCCGCTGGTAGTCCGCGTAGGACGCAACTCGAACTCACCGGGTCAGCCGGCCGGGCCGGTCCCGTTCGCCGCGCGGCCGACGCCCGGGTCCGGGCCCGGGTCCGGGTCCCGGATCAGGGTCGCCGGGGGTCAGGGCGTGTCGTCGTTGTGCGGGTCCAGGTCGTGATCGAGTTCGACCCGCCGGTCGTGGTGCTGGGTCATCCGCGCCTCGACGTTCGCCGCAAAGCGGCGGCGCGGCCCGGCCAGCAGGACGAAGGAGAGCGGCACCGACAGGACCACGCCGAACAGCGCCGCGGTCAGCCCGTGGAAGCCGAGCAGCACGAACACCCCCCACAGCACGCCGAACAGCGCGAAGCGCAGCAGCGTGTACAGCCACATCGACCCCATCCAGGAGCCGAAGGTGGGCCGCGAGCCGGTCACGACGCCCAGACCGCCTGCGGTTCGGCCCGGCGCTGCGCCAGCGGGACGGGGCCGTCGAACTCGCGCAGCACCTCGTAGCGGGTGCTGCGCTCGACCGGCCGGAACCCGGCGTCGCGGATGAGGGTCAGCAGGTCGTCCCGGGTGAGCTTGTCCGGCGTGCCGTAGTGGTCGGCGTCGTGCGTGATCTTGTACTCCACGACCGAGCCGTCCATGTCGTCGGCGCCGAAGTTCAGCGCGAGCTGGGAGGTGGACAGGCCGTGCATCACCCAGAACACCTTGACGTGCTCGACGTTGTCGAGCATCAGCCGGGAGACGGCGAAGGTCTTGAGGAC
>SCQZ01000296.1 GCA_004299665.1 Jatrophihabitans sp. | reverse complement strand
CGCGGCGGTGGTCCACATCGACGGCTTCGCCTCCCCGCGCATCCCCGAGTGGGACTGGAGCCGCTTCGACGCGCAGGTGGTGGCCCCGCTGCTGGGCGGACGCCGGGCGCACTACCGGCGCTGGGACTGGGCCACCGACACCGGCGCGGAGTGGCACGACCTCGCCCCGGGCACCGTGGTGGTCGCCGAGGGCGTCTCGGTGACGCGCCGGGAGGTCCGGGCACCGTGGGCGCTGACGGTCTGGGTGCAGGCCCCGCGCGAGGTACGGCTGCGGCGGGCGCTGGCGCGCGACGGGGCGGCGATGAGGTCGCGCTGGCTGCAGGACTGGCTGCCCTCCGAGCAGGCATACGCGGCCCGGGAGCGCCCGCAGCGGCGGGTCGACCTGGTGGTGGACACCGGCACCGGTCCGTGAGTCACGAGGCGCCGGCCGCCGCGGTGCGCGCCCGGATCTGCGCGGCCACCGCGTGCAGCGATTCGATCATCGTGCGGGTGGCCGGGATGAGGGGGCGGTCGGCGGCGAGGGTCAGCCCGACGTGATGGCCCATGGGCTCCAGTTCGATGTCTAGCGCCGTGATCCGCGGGTCGTCCGCGACGATCAGCCCCGGCACCGCCGCCACCATGTCCGTCTCGATCAGCAGTTGCCGCACGGTCAGGAACGACGTGGCCTCGACCCGGTTCGCCGGGATGTCCTGGCCGTGGTGCGCGAAGAAGCGTTCGAGTTCCTGGCGCAGGATCGTCTCGACGCCCGGCAGGATCCACGGGAAGCCCATCAGGTCCGCGAGGGTCACCGGGTGCGCGCCGGCGAGCGGGTGGTGCGAACCGACGACGAGGTGCACCCGCTCCTCGTATAGCGGCACCAGGCGGGCCCCGCCGGTTCCGGCGCGGTTCAGCCGCCCGACGAGCAGGTCGACCCGCCCCGAGGCCAGTTCCACGAGCAGCCCCTCGGGCGTGCCCTCGCGCACGACGACGGACAGCAGCGGCCGGGTCCGCTTGACCTCGGCGATGGCGCGCGGCAGCAGCAGGTTGGAGCCGGCCAGGTGGGTGCCGACCACGACCTGCCCGCGGCTGGAGTTCGCGATCTCGTCCACGTGGCGCGCGGCCTGCGTCAGTTGCGCGAGGACGGCCCGGGCGTGCTCGGTGAAGGCGACGCCGAACTCGGTGGGCGTGACGCCCCGCGGGCCGCGCGTGTAGAGCGGGACCCCGAGGATCCGTTCGAGGTCGTGCAGCCCGCGCGTCACCACCGGCTGGGTCACGTGCAGTGCGGCCGCGGCGCCGACGACGCTGCCGTGCTCGGTCAGGGCGTCGGCGAGGATCAGGTGTCGCAGCTTGAGGCGCCCGTCCAGGAGCCGTGCCGCCGTCATGCAGCGACGGTATCCGGCACCGCGGTGTACGTGCACCGTCCGGGGACGCGTCGCTGAGCGGCACGCGCGCGCAGGCCCGGCGTTCTGGGACGATCGGGGGTGATGACCACGTTGCCCCTGGTGTTCGACGCGCCGCGGCGCGGCCTGCCGCCGCGGCACTTCGCCGACCTCGACGGCGCCGGGCGCCGCGAGGCCCTCGAGGAACTGGGGCTGCCGGCCTACCGGGCCGACCAGATCGCCCGTCACTACTACGGGCGGTTCGAGAACGACCCGGCAGCGATGACGGACCTGCCCGCCGCCGTTCGCGACTCGGTCGCCGCCGCGCTGTTCCCGCCGCTGCTGACCGAGGTCCGGCAGGTCAGCAGCGACGCCGGCGACACCCGGAAGACCCTGTGGCGGCTGCACGACGGCACCCTCGTCGAGAGCGTGCTGATGCGCTATCGCGAGCAGCGCGCGGGCGGGGTGCCGCGCCGCGGGCGGGTGACGCTGTGCGTCTCGAGCCAGGCCGGGTGCGGTATGGCCTGCCCGTTCTGCGCCACCGGGCAGGGCGGGCTGCGCCGTAACCTGTCGGCGGCCGAGATCGTGGAGCAGGTCGTCGCCGCCGCGCGCACGGCGGCGGCGGGCGGGTTCGGGGAGCCGTTGCGGCTGTCCAACGTCGTGTTCATGGGCATGGGCGAACCGCTGGCCAACCTGCCCCGGGTGCTGCATGCCCTGCGGCAGCTCATCGACGCCGCGCCGCACGGGATGGGGATCTCGCGGCGGGCGATCACCGTCTCGACGGTCGGGCTGGTGCCGGGCATCGACAAGCTCGCGGCGCAGGACCTGGACATCACGCTCGCGGTCTCGCTGCACGCGCCGGACGACGGGTTGCGCGACACCCTCGTGCCGGTGAACCAGCGCTGGAAGGTGGCCGAGGTCCTGGCCGCCGCGGACGCCTACGCCGCGCGCACGGGGCGGCGCTACTCGATCGAGTACGCGCTGATCCGCGACGTCAACGACCAGCCCGAGCGCGCCGACCTGCTCGGTGCGCTGCTGCGCGACCGGCTCGCCCACGTCAACCTCATCCCCCTCAACCCGACCCCGGGCTCGCAGTGGGACGCCTCGCCGAAGGCGGTCGAGCGCGAGTTCGTGCGACGGCTGCAGGCACGGTCGGTGCCGGTGACGGTCCGCGACACCCGCGGCCGCGACATCGACGGCGCCTGCGGCCAGCTCGCGGCCGCGGCCGCCCGCTGAGTTGTCCGCGCCCCGCCGGCGGAGCCGAGCGGTGAGGCGCGGACAACTCGGGGCGGGGGCGGGGGGTAGCGTCGCGGGACGTGCCCGATTCACCCTTCGCGCCCGCATCGTTCACCGCCCTGCCACGCCTGACCGGCCTGGCGCTCTCGCGCGAGGGTGATCGACTGGTCGCGACACTGCAGCAGCCCGACGCGAAAGGTGCCCGGTACACCTCGTCCATCTGGGAGATCCCGCTCGAGGGCTCCGGCGAGTGTGTCCGCCTCACCCGGTCCGAGAAGGGGGAGACGGCGCCGGTCTTCCTGCCGGACGGCGCGCTGGTCTTCACCAGTTCGCGTCCGGCCGGCGACCAGGAGGACGAGGAGCCGGCGCTGTGGTTGCTGCCGCGCACCGGGGAGCCGCGGCTGCTCGCCACCGTTCCCGGCGGGCTGGGCGGCGCGGTGATCGCGCGGGACGCGGGCACCGTGGTCGCGACCGGGAGCCGGCTCACCTTCGGCGATGACGCCAGCCCCGACGCCGAGGCGGACGCCGCCGCTCGCAAGGACCGCAAGGACCGCAGGCTCAGCGCGATCCTGCACACCGGGATGCCGATCCGCCACTGGGACACCGAACTCGGTGACACCTCGCCGCGGCTGTTCGCGCTCGGCGCCGACGGTGCCGCACGCGACCTGGCTCCGGACGCCGGCCAGGCGCTGCACCAGGCGAGCTACTCGATCTGCGCGGACGGAACGGTGCTGCTCGCCGACTGGCGGATGCGGCGGCGCGGGGGCTGCGTCGACCCGGTCGTGGTCCGCCTCGATCCGGCCACCGGCGCGCGCGAGATCCTCCTCGACGAAGAGGGCGTCGGCTACGAGCGAGCGGTGATCGCGCCCGACGGCGCCCGCATGGCCGTGACCCGGCTGTTCGAGGGCGACTTCGAGACCCCGTTCGACCAACGGCTGCAGCTGCGCGACCTTGCCGGCGGTGTCGTGCGGGACGTCGAACTCGGGGACCTGGCGCCGTCGGAGTACACGTGGTCGACCGACTCCGGCACCCTGTTCGTCGCCGGTAACCTGCACGGCCGGGGAGCCGTCGTCGCCGTCGACGGTGCCACCGGCGCGACGATCCGGCGGCTCGTGTCGGAC
>SCQZ01000295.1 GCA_004299665.1 Jatrophihabitans sp. | reverse complement strand
ATCCGGTGGCCTCCTCGAGGAACCGGTCCAGGTGGACCCGCCCGACCGCCGCGCGGTCGGCGCGCGCGGCCACCTCGATCCCCAGGCCGCTGACGTGCTCGATCTCGGCCACCAGCTCGGCCAGCGGCGCGCCCACCCGGCGCCGCAGCCGGCGCAACTCGTCCGCCATCTGACGCATGCGCGCGTACCCGGGCGGCGAGTACCGCGCCGCGGGGCCCAGGTCGTCCAGCGCCTCGACGAGCGTGGCCGGATCCTGCTCGCCGCCCAGCTCCCGCGCCCGCCGGCCCAGGGCCGCCAGGTCGTGGGGGGCGATGCGCCACCGGGGCCCGGTGAGCAGCCGCGCCAGTTCCGGGGCCGCCTCGATCCCGGCCAGCACCCGCAGCGTGGCCACGACGTCGGCGACCTCGGGTGTGGTCAGCAACCCGCCGAGACCGACCACCTCCACCGGCAGCCCGGCCGAGGCCAGCGCGTCGGTCAGCAGCGGCATCTGCGAGCGGCGCCGGACCAGCACGGCGGCGGTCCGGTTCCCCTGCGGCGCCGCGGACCACCAGTCCGCCACGGCGTGCGCGACCCAGACCGCCTCGTCCTCGCAGGTCGCCAGCCGGGCCACGGCGACCCGCCCCGCCCCGGCCCCGGGGCGCGCCCGCAGCACGACCGTCGCCCGGCCCTGCAGCGGCTCGGCGATCAGGTTGGCCGCCGCCAGGACCGCGTGGTCGTTGCGGAAGCTCGTCGCCAGTCGGTACACCCGGGCCGGCTCGTCCGCGCCCGCGCGGAACCGGTCGGCGAACCGCTCGATCGTCCCGGCACTCGCCCCGCGCCAGCCGTAGATCGACTGGAACGGGTCGCCGACGGCGGTGACCGGGTGCGCCGACCCCGCTGCGGCCACTCCCCGGGGATCGGCTCCCCCGCCCGCAACGTCTCCGCCCGCGACGTCTGCGCCTTCCGTGGCGGCTCCGGGACCGAACAGGCCGCGCAGCAGTTCGACCTGCGCGTGACCGGTGTCCTGGTACTCGTCGAGCAGCACCGCGCCGAAGCGGGCCCGCAGGTCTGCGCGCACCTCGGGCAGGGCCGCGAGCCGGGCGGCGAGCACCATCTGGTCGCCGAAGTCCACGGCACCGGCGCGACGCTTGGCCGCCAGGAACTCCGCGACGATCCCCAGCAGCGCCTCCCGCTGACGCAGCGAGGTGAGGAACGCGCCCACCGGACCGGAGGTGTTCAACCGTCCCGCCGCGGCGATCCGGTCCAGGTCCGCGCGGGTGCGTGCGCAGAAGTCCCGGACGTCCTCGACCCCGAGCAGATGGTCGGCGAACTGGCCGGCCATCCCGATCACGAAACGCACGACGGATGCGGGCACCCCGATGTCCTCGGGCATCGGACCGGCGAACCGCCGCACCGCGGTGTCGGCCAGGATCCAGTCCTGGGCGGGCGAGACCAGCCGGGCATCGGGCTCGGCCCCCAACCGCAGCGCGTGGTCGGCGACGAGCCGCCCGGAGAACGCGGCGTAGGTGCAGACCGTCGGCTCCCCGGCCCGCAGCAGCGCCAGGTGGTCCTCGTCCTGCGGCCACTCCCGCTGCACGACGGCGCGCCACTGCGCCAGACGGCGCCGGACCCGCCCTGCGAGCTCCGCGGCCGCCTTGCGGGTGAAGGTCAGCCCCAGCACGGCCTCGGGGGCGACCAGCCGGTTCGCCACCAGCCACACGACCCGCGCCGCCATCGTCTCGGTCTTGCCCGAGCCCGCGCCCGCGATCACCACCGCGGGTGCGAGCGGCGCCTCGATGACGGCGGCCTGCTCCGGGGTGGGCGGGTGCTCCAGCCGGAGCAGCCGGGCGACGGTGACGGCGTCGAGTTGCGGGGTCGCCGGGGCCGGTGCTGCCATCAGTTCGTCACCTGCCGGCCCTCTGCCTGAAGGGGGCAGCAGGCGCGCACGTCGCACACGGCGCAGCGCTCGCCGACCGTCGCGGTGAACCGGTTGCCGCGCAGCAGCTCGGCGAGCGAGGTGACCTGTTCGGCGATCCACCCCGGATCGTCGGCATCGCCCAGCGCGACCTGGCACTGCTCGACGGCGCCGGCGTGCGAGCCCAGCTGCACCAGCGCCGCGCCTCCGGAGCGCTCACCCGCGCCGAACGCGCCCTGCTCGATCGCCAGTTGGTAGGCGCCGAGCTGCGGGTGTGCCGGCACGTCGGCGTCCTTGACCTTGTGCTTGCCGGTCTTGAGGTCGATCACCACGAACCGTCCCGCACGGTCGCGCTCCAGCCGGTCGACACGGCCGCTGATGCGGGCGTCGCCGACCTGGACGGCGAAATCCTGCTCCACGCCGACGAGCGTGAGGCGGTCCCGGCTGGCAGCGAGCCAGTCGACCAGCCGCAGCAGCATGCGACGTGCCCGGGCCCGCTCGTGCTCGGCGAACCAGCCCGCGCCGAAGTCCACCGCCGCGAACCGCTCGTCGAGCAGCCGCTCCAGCTGTGCCGCGTCGGCACCCGGGGGCGCCTCGGCGGCGACCGCGTGGATCACGGTGCCCAGCGACGACGCCGCGGACCCGGTCCGCGTGGCGCCGAGGTCGTGCAGCAGGGCCCGCAGCTCACAGTCGGCGTAGGCCTCCACCCGGGACGGGCTGATCGACACCGGGCGGTCCGGCTCGGCCACCGGCCCGTCGTCCGAGAGCGGGGCGAGCCCCCACCACTGGCCCGGGTCGGCGCCGGGGACGCCGGCGGTGGCCAGGCGCGCGAGCTGCGCCGCCGCCTCCTGGCGTACCTCGCCGCTCGCCAGCGGGTCGCCGGCGGCCGCGCGCAGTTCGGCCACCAGGTGCGTCAGCGAGGTACCCCGCGCCGGGTCCGCGAACGGCCGGTCGGGCTCGCCGGGCTGCTGCTGCGGCGGTGGCAGCAGCTCGTCGAGGAACCGCGAGGGCTGGTCCTGCTCGCCGGCCACCGCGGTGACCAGCAGCCGCTGCCGGGCCCGGGTGGTGGCGACGTAGAACAGCCGGCGTTCCTCGGCCAGCTGCGACACCACCCCGCCTGCCGCCATCGCCGCCGGCCCGCCGGTGATCAGCTCGACCAGTGCCTCGCTGCCGAGCAACGACCCGCGGCGGCGCAGGTCCGGCCAGACGCCCTCCTGCACCCCGGTCACGCAGACGAGGTCCCACTCGAGGCCCTTGGCGGCGTGCGCGGTCAGGATCGACACGGCGTCGGTATCCGACCGGCGCGGTGCAGGTTCACCGGGGATCTGCTGCGCGGCCACGTGTTCCACGAACCGCGCGACCGGCGCCCCCGGCAGCCTGTCGGTGAAGCGTGCGGCCGCCTCGAACAGCGCCACGACGGCATCGAGGTCGCGATCGGCCGCGGCGCCCGCGGCACCGCCGGCGCGGCTCAGTGCCGCCCATCGCTGCGCCAGCCCCGTCGCGTCCCACACCGCCCAGAGCACCTCCTCCGGTGAGCCGTCCCGGGCCGAACGGGCGGCGGCGAGCACGGCGGCGACCCGGGCCACGGCGGCGCCCGACAGCATCGCCGCCTCCCGCGGGTCGAGCAGGGCCGGCGCCAGCTGCGCGGAGCCGGCCAGTTGCTGCAGGCTGCGGCGCAGCCGTCGCAGCGCGAGCGCGTCGAGGCCGCCGATCGGGCCGAGCAGCAGCCGCTCCGCCGCAGGCTCGTCGAGCACGTCGGGACCGCCGCCATGATCGAGGATCTCCAGGAGCATGGTCACCACCGGCTGGTCGGCCAGCGGCACGTCCTCGTCGTCGACGCGGACCGGCACGCCCGCGGTCAGCATCGCGCGGCGCAGCCGCGGGAGCGCCGACGTCGTCGAGCGCACCAGCACCGCCATCGCGGACCACGGAGTGCCGGACAGGTGGGCGCGCCGCAGCGCGGCCGCCACCTGGTCGGCCTCTTCGGCCGGCGAGCGGAACAGCGCGACCTCCACCTCGCCCGCGGGTAGCCCGGCAGCCGCCGAGAGCCGGCGGTGCGCGGCGGGCCCGGGCAGCCGCGCCGCCACCCGCCGCGTCGCCTCCAGCAGCGTGGCACCGAACCGCCGGCAGGTGCCGAGTGCCACGGTCTCGATCGTGCCGTCCCCGAACAGCCGCCCGGCGTCGCGGATCGCCCCGCTGTCCGCGCCGCGGAACGCGTAGATCGACTGGTCGGCGTCGCCGACAAGGATCAGCTCCTGCGCTCCGGCGGCCAGCAACCGCAGCAGTTCCAGCTGCGCCGGATCGGTGTCCTGGTACTCGTCGACGAACAACCGGCGGCGCCGCGAGCGCTCGGCCGCCAGCAAGCCCGGGTCGTCCCGCAGGACGTCGATCGCAGCGCGCACCAGTTCGGCCGGGTCGTAGGCGCCGGGCCGCTCCAGCGCGGTGACCTGCGAGTACTCGGTGAGCAGCCCGCCCGCGCTCACCCAGTGCGGGCGGGAATGGCGCCGACCCAGTTCGGCCAGCGCCGCCCCGTCCAGACCGCGCTCCACGGCGCGCAGCAGCAGGTCCCGGATCTCTGCAGCGAAGCCGCGCGTGTGCAGTGCCGGGCGCAGCGCCACCGGCCAGCGCAACGGGTCCGACCCCGCTACCAGGTCGCGCAGTACGACGTCCTGCTCCGCGGCCGCGAGCAGCCGCGGCGGCGCCTCGCCGTCCCGTACGGCGGCCAGCCGCAGCACGCCGAAGGCGTAGGAGTGGATCGTGCGGGCCAGCGGCTCGCGGACCGTGCGGTCCAGCCGGGCGGCCACCCGGTCGCGCAGTTCGCCGGCAGCGCGGCGGCTGAAGGTGAGCATCAGCAACTGCTCGACCGGGACGCCGGCGCGCACGCGTGCCACCGCCGCCTCCACCAGCGTCGTCGTCTTCCCCGTCCCCGGTCCGGCGAGCACCAGCAGCGGGCCGCGGTCGTGACCGACCACGCGCTGCTGCTGCGGGTCGAGCACCGGCGCGGCGCGCACAGCCGGCACCGGACGGACGAGGTGGTAGGTCACGGCACCCATCCCAGCACGCGCCGCCGACAGGAACGGACGGCCCCGGGCAGGCCATGATGGTTGCGACAGGATCGCCGCACGCCCCCGGAAGGCCCGCCATGAGCCCGCTGTCACCGCAGGACGAACGTGCCCTGGCCGCCACCTTGTTCAACGGCACCTGGGACCTGATGGAGCGCGCCGGGCGCACGGCCGCCGACGACGACACGATGCTGCACATGGCGCACGCGTCGCGCTACCACTGGGGCAACGTCGGGACGGCGGCGAACCTCGCCCGCGGCGAGTGGCTGTGCTCGCGCGTCTACACCGTGCTCGGGCGCGCCGAACCCGCGGGCGCACACGCCAGGCGGGTCCTGGGGCTGTGCCGGGAGAACGGCCTGGCGGACCTCGACCTCGCATTCGCCTACGAGGCACTGGCGCGCGCGGCGGCGGTCGCCGGCGACGCGGCGGAAGCGCGGCGGTGCGTCGAGCAGGCTCAGGCGGTGCCCGTCGCCGAGCAGGAGGACCGCGAGCAACTCGCGCGTGACCTGGCGACGGTGCTCTGAGCACCGTCCCAGCGGTACCGGGCGATGTCCACGCGCTCGCCGCGGAACCGCACCCCCTCGACCTCGAGCAGTTCGCGCTGGTGATCGGACTTATGGGTGGCCAGGCTGCCGTCGGCACGCACGACCCGGTGCCACGGCACGGTGCCGCCGTCCACCCGCAGCACGTGGCCCACCAGCCGCGGCGTGTTCGCGCCGCAGTACTCGGCGATGTCCCCGTAGCTCATGACGCGGCCGCGCGGAATCGACTCGACGCAGCGCAGGATCGCCTGATGCAGCGCCAGGTTCGGCACCGCGGTCAGCCCGGCGCGCGGCCGGTGAGGGCGACCAGCTTGTCGATGGTCGAGGCTCCGGCGGGGACCTCGACCGCGGCCGCGAACAGCCCGGTCGAGGCGAGATCGCCCAGCTGCCGCACCTGCCCGTAGACGAACCCGACCAGGTCCTCCGGCAGCGGCCGGTCGTACCCGATCGCCCGCGCGAGGTCCCAGGAGTGCACGGTGAGGTCGAAGGTCATCTCGCCGAGGTACTGGCGCGCCGATGTCGGCCCACGGGAGAGGTCGACGACGCGATCGAGGGCGCCGCGCTCGGTGACCGCGGCCGACGACCCGAGCGCGGCCTCGTCCCACGCCTCGGCCAGGTTGGCCCCGGTGCCGCCGCCGACCGGCAGGTTCCGCGTGCCCGCGACGACCTTGCGGGCCGACTCCAGATCGAGCCCGTGCAGCAGCGGCGGGCACCACCGGTGCTCCTCGACCAGGTGCCCCACGAGGTCGGCGACGGTCCACTCGGTGTCGGGCGTCGGCGCGGACCACCGGTCCGGTGCCACCGCGTGCACCCGCGCACCGAACTCCCGCGACCCGGCCAGGAACATGTCCAGCAGCTCGTCCATGCCTACGGTGTACCTCACCGGCACGTCCCCGTGCGCACCGGCGGGGTGATCCGCGGCGCACGCGTCGGTGCGACGGTGTCCCCGCCACGACGTAGCCTGGGGTCGTGGCACGCACCCGTCGCCCACCGCGGCGCCGCGACCGGCGCGGCCGTGGCCCGCGCGGCCCGCTCGCGCCCCCCGGGGTCCCGCTGGCGCGTACCCGCAGCGAGAGCTTCGACGACCTCGTACTCGACGCGGTGGAGGAGCTGGAGGAGTCGTGGGCGCCGGAGCTGTCCGGCGTCGACTTCGCCGTGGAGGACGTCCCGCCGCCGTTGCCGCCGGCCGGGGAGTTCGACCGGGACGTCGTCGTCGACCGCGGCGTACCGCTCGGCCGCCTGGAACGGGCGGTGACCCCGCAGGGACCGGTCGTGGTGCTCTACCGCCGGCCGATCGAGGCGCGCGCGCTGGACACCGACGACCGGGGCGACCTGGTGTTCATGGTCGTCGCCGAGCTGGTGGCGCAGTTCCTGGGGCGCGACATCGACGACATCGACCCGGGCTGAGGGACGAGCCTCAGACGGCCCGGCGCTTGAGGCGACGCCGCTCCCGCTCGGACAGCCCGCCCCAGATGCCGAAACGCTCGTCGTGCTGCAGTGCGTACTCGAGGCACTCGGCCCGCACCTCGCAGGTGGAGCAGATGCGCTTGGCCTCGCGGGTCGAGCCTCCCTTTTCGGGGAAGAACGCCTCCGGGTCGGTCTGGGCGCACAGCGCCCTCTCCTGCCAGCTCGCCTCCTGCGGGAGCCCGAACAGGTCGGACAGCTCCTCGGGGTCGGCGAAGTGCAGTTCGCTCACGCGATCGGTTCCGGCGTCCACGACGTCCTCCCGGGGGATCGGTGCGGCCCGAATGACACGTAGCAAATTACACGCGTGTCGTTCCCATTCGTCAAGGGGGGACCCTGCTACGGGCCGCCACGCGTCGCGCGGCCGCCGGGCAGGCGCCGGCCCGCCCGGCGCATCTGGTCCAGCACGGCACCCACCACGGGACGGTTCCAGGCCGATGCGCGCGCGACGGCCCGCAGCGTGCGGTGCAGGTCCAGGCCGGCGATCCGCGCGGTCCGCACGCCCGGGACGTTCGGCGCGACCGACTGCAGCGGCAGCACCGCGACGCCGTGGCCGGCCGCGACGGCGGTGGCCAGAAGCAGCATGTCGTCGGTCTCCCAGGTGACGCGCGGCTCGAAGCCCGCGGCGCGGCACGCCGCCCGCACCGCCTGCCCGCAGGCGGCTCCCTCGGGCGGCATCACCCAGTCCTGCCCGGCGAGATCGGCCAGTCGCGGCCGGCGCCGTCCCGGCGCGGGCAGGACGGCGACCAGGGGCTCCCGGCACAACTCGACGGCGCTGACGTAGTCCGGCAGGGCCAGCGGCACCTGGTCGTACTCGTCGACGACGGCCAGATCGACGTCGCGGGCCAGGAGCAGGTCGATGCCGGCCGCCGGTTCGGCCGCGACCACGCTCACCTCGATCCCGCGGTGCCGCGCGCGCAGGGCCGAGACCGCGCTCGAGACGACCGTCGCGCCCGCGCTCGCCACCGCGGCGATGCGCACCGTCCCCGCCAGCGAGCCCACCGACCGGTCCAGGTCGGCCTGCGCCCGTGCCAGCACCTCCAGCACCTGACCGGTGCGCTCCGCCAGGGCCTGCCCGGCCCCGGTCAGCACCACGCCCTGGGGGGTCCGGTCGACCAGCGCCGCCCGCGTCTCGCGTTCGAGCAGCGCCAGTTGCTGCGAGACGGCCGACGCGGTCAGGCCCAGCGAGCGTGCGGCGCCGGCGATGCTGCCGCGCAGCCCGATCTCCCGCAGCACGCGCATGCGCCCCAGGTCCAGGACGTCGTGGTTGGCCATTAGCCAAACTTACGGCACAATGGTGATTGAGGTAAGTCACGATCAAAGGACGGCCCCGATGACGATCCCCCGCTCCGACGACCTGCGCGCCGAGGTCGGCGCCATCCTGCAGCGCATGGGCGTCACGTCGCCCCCCGCGTCCGGCGATCTGATCGCCCGGACCCCGATCACCGGCGGCGAACTCGCCCGCCTGGCGTCCCACTCGGCCGCGGACGTCGCCCAGGCCGTGGGCGAGGCGGCCGAGGCGTTCCGTGCGTGGCGCACCGTGCCGGCGCCGGTGCGCGGCCGGTTCGTCCGCGAGCTGGGCGAACTGCTGCGCGAGCACAAGAGCGACCTCGCCGCCCTCGTCTCGATCGAGGCGGGCAAGATCCGCAGCGAGGGGCTCGGCGAGGTGCAGGAGATGATCGACATCTGCGACCTGGCCGTCGGCCTGTCGCGGCAGCTGCACGGGCTGACCATCGCCTCCGAGCGCCCGGGCCACCGGATGATGGAGCAGTGGCACCCGCTCGGGGTGGTCGGCGTGATCAGCGCCTTCAACTTCCCGGTCGCGGTGTGGTCGTGGAACGCCGCGCTCGCCTTCGTCTGCGGCGACGCGGTCGTGTGGAAGCCGTCGGAGAAGACGCTGCTGACCGCCCTCGCCTGCCAGGCGCTGGTCGAGGAGGCGGCCCGCCGCACCGGCGCACCCGCCGGGATCTCCGCGGTGGTGCTCGGCGGCCCGCAGGTCGGCGAGGCGCTCGTGGACGATCCCCGCGTCGCCCTGCTCAGCGCCACCGGATCGACCCGGATGGGACGTGCCGTCGCGCCGCGCGTCGCCGGCCGCTTCGGCCGCCTGCTGCTCGAGCTCGGCGGCAACAACGCCGCGATCGTCGCGCCGTCGGCCGACCTGGACCTCGCCGTGCGCGGCATCGTGTTCGCGGCCGCGGGCACCGCGGGGCAGCGCTGCACGACACTGCGCCGCGTGATCGCGCACTCCTCGATCGTGGACGACCTGCTCGCGCGGCTGGCCGCGGCTTACGCGAGCCTGCCGATCGGCTCGCCGCTCGCCGAGAGGACCCTGGTCGGGCCGCTGATCGACGGGGCCGCCTACCAGGGCTACGTCACCGCGCTGGAGAAGGCACGCGCCAACGGTGGCACGGTCGTCGCCGGGGGCGAGCGGGTGCTAGCCGCGGAGGCGGACGACGCCTTCTACGTCCAGCCGGCGATCGTGCGCATGCCCACCCAGAGCGAGATCGTGCAGGCCGAGACGTTCGCGCCGATCCTGTACGTGCTCACCTACGACTCGTTCGACGAGGCCATCGAGATGCACAACGACGTGCCGCAGGGGTTGTCGTCGTCGGTGTTCACGCTGAACCTGCGCGAGGCCGAGCGCTTCCTGTCCCCGGACGGCTCGGACTGCGGCATCGCGAACGTCAACATCGGCCCGTCCGGGGCGGAGATCGGCGGCGCGTTCGGCGGGGAGAAGGAGACCGGCGGCGGCCGCGAGTCCGGCTCGGACGCGTGGAAGGCCTACATGCGGCGGGCCACCAACACCGTCAACTACTCCACCGATCTCCCGCTCGCCCAGGGCGTGCAGTTCGGCTGACCGCCTGCCACCCGGGACGCTACTGACCGAGCTTGCGGAAGTCCCAACTGGCGATCTTGGCCGGAACGACCCGCAACCAGGCGTGCCGGCCGTCGTGGAACATCTGGTCCAGGCCGAAGTTCTTGGCCACGAACGACGGCTCGACGGCGTCGAGGTCGGCGCACGGCAGCCCGGTGCGCGGCACCTCGCCGACGACCTCGACGGTGCCGGTGATCTCCACGCCGCGCAGCTCGCCGTACTCCTGCCCGGCGTCGACGGTGACGCCGATGCGCGGGTCCCGCTGCAGGTCCGCCCACCGCTGGGACCGGGTCAGGGAGTAGATCCACAGGCACGCGCCGTCCCACCAGAACCACAACGGGGTGGCGTGCGGGCCGTCCGGCCCGATGGTGGCGACCCGGCAGGTCTTCTCGGTGGCGAGGAAGGCGTCGCGCTCGTCGGGCGTCATCGCTATCCGTCCGGCGCGACGCTGCGGGCGCAGGGCCGGGGTCCGGTCTGAGGTCACCGCACCTGCATAGCAGACGGGGCCGGGAGCGGGCATCCGCCGATCCCGGTCCGGCGCGCCGTCCGTGGCGACGGCATCACGCACCGGCCGGGCCGGCAGGACCGGCCGTGGCGGTCAGCACCCGACCCGCCGGGCGACGGCCTCGATCACCTCGTCGGGCGCGACCGCCGCGACGCGGAAGTGGTCGGCCCCGGCAGCCCCGTAGAACTCGCCCGGGGAGACGACGATGCCCGCCCGCTCGGCGAGGTCCCGCGCGGCCGCCCAGGGATCGGCCGCGGCGGACCACAGGTAGAACCCGCCCGCGGGCATCGGCGCGTCGTAGCCGCACGCCGCGAGCACCTCGCGCAGCCGGGCCAGGCGTGCCCGGTACCGCTCGCGCTGCGCATCGACGTGCCCGTCGTCCTCGAGCGCGACGACGGCGGCCGCCTGCACCGGTCCGGGCACCATCAGGCCCGCGTGCTTGCGCACCTCACGCAGGTAGTGGACCAGGTCGGCGTCGCCGGCGTAGAAACCGACCCGCGCGCCGGCGAAGTTGTCGCGCTTGGACAGCGAGTGGACGGCGATCACCCCGGCCGTCCCCGAGCGCAGGACCGTCGTCGCCGGGCCGTCCCAGGTGAACTCGGCGTAGCACTCGTCCGACAGCACCGGGACCCCCCGCGCGCGCCCCCACCGTGCGGCGGCCGCGAGGTCGGCGAGGTCGCCGGTCGGGTTGCCGGGCGAGTTCACCCAGATGCACAACGCGCGCGCCGCGTCGTCCTCGCCGATCTCGGACAGCGCCCGGTAGGCGACCGCGCGGCAGCCACCGAGCGTCGCGCCCATCTCGTACGTCGGGTAGCTGATCGCCGGGTAGAGGACGGTGTCGCGCGAGGGGTCACGCAGCCGCAGGTACTGGGGGACGGACGCGACGAACTCCTTCGTGCCGACGCAGGCCGCGACCTGGTCCGCCTCCACCCGTGCCCCGAGCCGCCGCGCGATCCAGGCGGCCGCCGCCGCCCGCAGGGCGGGCGTCCCGATGGAGGGCGGGTAGCCACGCGCGGTGTCGCCCGCGGCCAGCGCCGCCAGCACCGGGCCGAACGGCGGGTCGCACGGCGTGCCGACAGACAGGTCGACCGGGCCGCCGGAACGTGCCGCCACCGCGGCGATCTCGCCGAGCCGCTCGTAGGGGTACGGCGGCGGGACGAAGCCGGTGCCTCCCCCGGGGGTGTGGCCCGTCACCGTGCGATCCTCTCCGGGTCGAGCAGTTGCGCCAGATGGATGCTGTCCGCGCCGGCGAGCTGCTCCAGTTGGGTGCGGCACGAGAACCCGTCGGCGAGCAGCACCGCGTCGTGCGGCGCGCGCCGCACGGCCGGGAGCAGCGCGGTCTCGGCCACGGCGACCGACACGTCGTAGTGCCCCCGCTCGACCCCGAAGTTGCCGGCCAGCCCACAGCACCCCCCGACGGCCTCCACCGTCGCTCCGGCCCGGGACAGCAGCGCGGCGTCGGCGTCCCATCCCATCACCGCGTGCTGGTGGCAGTGCGGCTGCGCGACCGCGGTCACGCCGGCCAGGTCCGGCGGCCGCCAGCCCGGCGTGCGGGCCAGCAGTTCGGCCAGCGTGACGACCGACGCCTGTGCCTGCGCGGCGCGCGGATCCTGCGGCAGCAGCCGGGTCGCGTCCTCGCGGAACACGGCGGTGCACGAGGGTTCCAGGCCGACGATCGGCAGGCCGGCATCCAGCGCCGGTCCCAGCGCGTCCAGGGCCCGGCGCAGCTGCCTGCGGGCGCCGTCGAGCTGCCCGGTCGAGATCCACGTCAGTCCGCAGCAGACCTGCTTGTCCAGGATCCTCACGCTGTAGCCGGCGTGCTCGAGGACCCGCACCGCAGCCTGCCCCACGGCCGGGCTGAACGCGTTGGTGAAGGTGTCCGCCCAGAGCAGCACCGGCGTGCCCGCAGCCGGCGTCCGGTGCGCGAACCAGCGCCGGAAGGTCTCGCGGGCGAACTGCGGCAGGGGCCGCCGCGGGTCGATGCCGCCCGCCCGCTTCGCGACCCCGGACACGGCGGCCGACCGCAGGGTCGCGTTCGCGAACCGGGGGGCGTGGCCGGCGAGACGGGCCCAGCGGGGCAGCCAGCCCAGCGCGTAGTGTGCCGCCGGACGCGGCCGGTGCCGGTACCGCTGGTAGAGCACCTCCGCCTTGTACGTCGCCATGTCGACGCCGGCGGGGCAGTCCGACGAACAGCCCTTGCACGACAGGCACAGGTCCAGCGACTCACGCACGGCGTCGTCGCGAAAGCTCGTCACGAGCTGTCCCTGCGCCAGTTCCTGCAACACCCGCGCCCGGCCGCGGGTGGAGTCCTTCTCGTCGCGGGTCGCCAGGTAGGACGGGCACATCACCCCACCGGCGGCGGTGTTGTCGGCACGGCACTTGCCGACGCCGACGCACCGGTGAACCGCGGTGGCGAAGTCCCCCGCGTCGTGCGGGTACGCGAACCCCGGCCGCCGCGTGATCCGGTGCGAGCGCGGCAGCCTCAGGTCGGCGTCCAGCGGGGCGGGATCGACAAGCACACCCGGGTTGAGCAGGTCGCCCGGATCGAAGATCCGCTTCACCTGGCCGAACAGCGCGATCGCGTCGGCGGAGTACATGTGGGGTAGCAGTTCGCTGCGGGCCCTGCCGTCGGCGTGCT
>SCQZ01000294.1 GCA_004299665.1 Jatrophihabitans sp. | reverse complement strand
CCCGGCTCGCCGGCGCCCGGTTGCCACTCGTGCGGATCCCGGGGTTCACCCACGTCCGAGCACGCTACCTTGCAGGGCGGCGATCCACGCGAAGGCCGCGACGTCCAGCGTCTCGCCGCGCGCGGCCGGATCGACCCCCGCCGCCCGCAGCACGGCCACCGCCCGCTCGGGCGTCCCCGCCCAGGTCGCGAGCGCCGAGCGCAGCATCTTGCGGCGCTGGGAGAACGCGGCGTCGATCACCGCGAACACCTCGGCGCGTGAGGCCGATGTCTGCGGCGGCGCGTGCCGGGTCAGGCGCACCAGCCCCGAGTCGACGTTCGGGACCGGCCAGAACACCGCGCGCGGCACGCTGCCGGCCCGCGCGGCCCGGGCGAACCACGCCAGCTTGGCGCTGGGTGCGCCGTAGACCCGCGACCCGGGCGCGGCCACCAGCCGATCGGCCACCTCGGCCTGCACCATCACCAGGCCGGTGCGCAGCGCGGGCAGGGTAGACAGCAGGTGCAGCACGATCGGCACCGCGACGTTGTACGGCAGGTTGGCCACGAGCGCGCCCGGCCCGCCCGGGACCTCCGTCACCTGCATCGCGTCGCCCGGGACCACGCTCAGCGCCGCGCCGGGCGCCCGCCGGGCCACCGTCGCGGGCAGCGCCGCGGCCAGGACGGGATCGATCTCGACCGCCACGACAGGATGGCCGGCCTCGGCGAGTGCCAGGGTCAGCGAGCCGAGCCCCGGCCCGACCTCCAGGACCGTCTCCCCGGCGGCGAGCAGCGCCGCGCGGACGATGCGCCGCACCGTGTTGGCGTCGTGGACGAAGTTCTGCCCGAGCGCCTTGGTGGGGCGCAGCCCCAGTTGCGCCGCGAGCGCGCGGATGTCCGCGGGCCCCAGCAGCCGCACCGCGGCCGCGGGGGGCACCGGCGGCTGCGCCGCGGACATCGCCGGCTCAGTACCAGCCGTTGTTCTGCCAGAAGCTCCACGCGCCGCACGGGGTGCCGTAGCGCCCCGCGATGTACCCCAGGCCCCAGGTGATCTGCGTCTGCGCGCTGTTCTGCCAGTCCGGCCCGGCCGATCCCATCTTCGAGCCGGGCAGCGCCTGCGGGATTCCGTACGCGCCGCTGGAGCGGTTCTGCGAGTGCACGTTCCAGCCGCTCTCGCGGTCCCACAGCTGCACCAGGCAGTTGAACTGGTCGGTGCCCCAGCCACGTTGCGCGACGAGTTGGGCGCCGATCGCCTGCGCACTGCCCGGCGACGGCGCCGGGGCGGCGGGAGCGGCGGCGACGGCCGGCCCGACGCCGACGTTCACCACCTGCGGTACCGGCGCCTTGAGCACGGTGCTGCTCACCTGCGTCTTCCCGGCGAGCGTGCCGTCGACGTACACCAGCGCCCAGGTGGTCTGGGCGACACCGTTGCGGCCCGCCTGCACGATCTGGGTCTGGCCGGTGGGCAGGTTCGGGTCGTTGTTCTTCGTCGTCGGGAACGGGATCGGACCCTGCTCGGTCGAGGTCGTGCGCGTGACCCGCTGCACCCGCACGGTCATCCCCTCGGTGATCGGCGCGGTGACGGCGGGGCTCACCTGGTCGTCGGCCGTGACCGCGACGGACAGGTCCGTGAGCAGGTCACCGACCGTCGAGTCGGTCGTCGTCACCGCGGTCGTGGCGCCGTCGGCGACGATCGTGACGGACTTGCTGGTGCGCACGTCGATGTCCGTCGGCGACAGCGGCAGCCGCTTGGCGCGCGAGACGGAGGTGAAGTCGGCGGTGGAGTACCCGAGTTGCGCGAGCGCGGCCGCGACGGTCGGCGCCGTGGTCCACACGTCGCGCTGCATGCCGTCGACGGTCAGGTGCAGCAGCCGGCCGCGGGCGTAGACGATCCGGCCGCCGTTGTCGATCGGCGAGCCCACGGCGGGCGCGACGATGTCGTGCGGGCCGGCGGAGTACCCGGCGCCGGTCAGGACGCCGCCGACGGTCTGGGCGGTGGTGTGCACGCGGTTCGCCTGGCCGTCCACCACCAGCGTGACGGTCTTGTCGACGTTGGTCCAAGCGACGGTGCCGCTGACGAGGCCGGCGAGTACGGCGGCATACAGGCCGTACTTCACGGTCCGGAACAAGAGACCGGTTCTCCTTCGTGGGGCGCCCCGGGCGGCACGAGCGCGGCTCGTACTTGGTCACGGAACTGTAACGGATCGGGACGGACGGGGGGAACCCCGGCCCCGGCGCGGCGCGGGAGGCGGCGCTGCCGGGTGGCCGGGGGGCCCGGCGACGGCGTCGTCAGAGGCGGCTGCCGCACACCGGCCACGGGCTGGAGCCACGGGCGTCGTAGAGGGTGGTGGCGACCGCGATCTGCTGCTCGCGGGTGGCCAGGTCCGCGCGCGGCGCGTACTGGCCGCCACCGTTGGCCAGCCAGGTGCTCGCGCTGAACTGCAGCCCGCCGTAGTAGCCGTTGCCGGTGTTGATGTGCCAGTTGCCGCCGGACTCGCACTGCGCGACGGCGTCCCAGTTCAGGCCGCTGGCCGCGGGCGCGGGGCGCTGCTGGGTGCCCACGTTGCGGATCTCGGCCACCGCCGCGGTGAGGGCCACGCTGGCGACCCGCTGGCGTCCGGCCTCGGCCCCGTCGACGTAGGTGACCTCGTAGGTCACCCGCGCCGAGCCGTCCTGCCCTGCGCGCACGATCGAGCTCTGGTCGGTGTACAGCGACGGGTCCGGCCGGTTCTGCACCCCGAACGCCACGGGCTCGACGTCGGTGACCTGCCGGACGCTCACGCGCTGCAACCGGATGGTCATCCCGGCGGTGATCGCGGCGTCCGCGGCCGGGTCGAGCCGGTCGGCGGGCCCCACCGTGACCGACAGGTCCTTGAGCAGGTCGGCGACCGTCGCGTCGACGGTCGTCACCGTGCGGGGCGTGCCGCCGTCGACGAGCGTGACGGCCTTCGGTGCGCGCAGGTCCAGCGTGGTGGCCCCGAGCGGCAGCCGGCTCGAGCGCGACACCGACACGAACGCATCCGACGAGTAGCCCAGTTCGGCCAGCGCCTGCGCGACGGTGGGGGCGGTGGTCCAGACGTCGCGCCGGACGCCGTCGACGTCCAGGTGCAGCAGCCGCCCGCGCTTGTAGACGATCGTCTCGTTCGCGTGGATCTTGCTCTGTGCCGCCGGCGCCACGATGTCGTGCACGCCGGCGGTGTAACCCTGCGCGGACAGGACGCCGCGGACGTCGCTCGCGCTGGTGGAGATGTTCTTGCTCTGGCCGTCGACCACGAGGGTCACGGCCGTCCCGTCGGTGCCGAGGGCGAAGGCGGCGGATGCGCCCAGGACTCCGGCTAGCACAGCACCGTAGAGGCCGTACTTGATGCTGCGACGCATCTGGTCTCCCCACTGTCGGTCGCACGCTTCGCGTACTCGGTCGGTCACGGCACGGTAACGACGGGCGTCCGGGCTGGCCAAACGCTGAGCGCGACCAATCGGGCATATCACCGCCCGGACGTGAGCGTCCCCACCCCATCAGCGCGCGGCGCGGCGACGGGGCGTTACGGCTGCGCGTCCCGGATTTGCAGGGCTGCGACCCGCCGGTGCCGATCGGCCGTCCATCGGGCGCATGCAATTGCAAGCACCCGTGTGACGCCCGCCACGTCAGGTGTCCGGAAGGCCGAAAACGCGTCGTCCGGTGGCGGCGAGGCAGACCGCGAGCGACTCGTCGGAGCAGCCGAGCACCGCCGCCAGCGCCCTCGCCGTCAGCGGCAGGTAGCGCGGTGCGTTGGGTGTCCCGCGGTGCGGGTGCGGCGTCAGGAACGGCGCATCGGTCTCGACGAGCACCTGGTCGCGCGGCACCACCGCGGCCGCCTCCCGCAGCGCCGGCGCGTTCCGGAAGGTGATCACCCCGGAGAACGACAGCACGTACCCGGCCGCCACGCACTCACGCGCCATCGCGGCGTCGCCGGAGAAGGAGTGGAACACGACGTGCTCCGGCGGGCCCTCCTCCCGCAGGATCCGCAGCACGTCCGCGTGCGCGTCCCGGTCGTGGATCATCAGCGCCTTGCCGGCCCTCTTGGCCAGGTCGATGTGGCGCCGGAAGTGCTCCT